>NZ_JAUBPT010000217.1:0-10909 GCF_036700905.1 Microcoleus sp. S13_C3
CTTGGCAAAGAAATGGGCGCCGCGGCAACGAAAGGCGAAATAGCCTACGTCAATGCGGCCTTCCGTCGGCGCTTACGAACTTGCGCCTCACGTGTGACCAGCAGAACGTAAGGGTGATCTGCTGCTGCCGCTTGGCAAGCGCGGTATATCCGCCATAGCCGTCAACCTGCAGGATGCCTGCAAAGTCACCCAGGTGCGCTTCGGCGCGCTCGCTCTTGCGGTCGGCTGCATAGACATAGGCGATCATTGGCGGATCGATACCGCCCCATGGTCGGTCGTCCCGCGCATAGGCCCATAGCTGGCCGGTCTTGGTCCGCCCTCGTCCTGGATCGAGCACCGGCGCTGTCGTCTCGTCGGCAAACAGCCGTTCGGATCGTCGCAGTCGGTCCAGGATGTGGTCACGCAGCGGGCGAAGGTACCAGGCAGCCCGCCCGACCCAGTCTGCAAGGGTGGAGCGATCCAGCTGGATGCCCTGGCGGGCATAGATCTGCGCCTGCCGGTAAAGCGGCAAGTGATCGGCATACTTGGCAACCAGCACCTGAGCGATCAGGGCTTCGGTAGGGATGCCGCCTTCGACACTACGGACTGGTGCCGGGCTTGGACGACCGCGCTTTCGCAGGAGCGGCAGCGGTAACGAGGCCGACGGGTGACCAGGACCCGAAACGTGGTCGGCACGACATCAGGGCGTTCAGCAACATCCTCGCCGATCTGGTGCAGCCCACCGCCGCAGCACGGGTAGGCCTTATCGTCGATATCGATGATCTACTCGATCCGCTCGAGGTGCGCACGCAGCGAGCCGCGGTTGGTCTTGCGGGGACGATCGCCCTTGGCAACCGTCACATCGGCAAACTTGCGGGACTGCTCGAGCGCCAGCGCACGTAGCGCTTCGATGTCCTCTGCAGATCCGCTTCCATCAACATGACGGCAGTGAATCAGCAGAAGAAAGCCCCGTAAACCGGCAATCTGCGGGGCTATCGGTCGGCGTCCGCCACGCACCCGGCGCCAGTCGAGACCCTCCAGCAAAGCGCCAGGTTGGGCTGCCGTAACGCACATCACACCGTCCAGGATGCTGGGCCCCTTGAAGCCGCCGGACTCCAGCCTCTTGGCCATCAGGCACAGGCCCGTCCCATCAGACGAGCTTGATCTGGTCTGCGCGCTTGGCCCGGAAGACATAAATAGGGATCGCCGCCATACTCAGCGCTGATGAGCGCGGCCAGCGCGTCAGAACCTTTGCGAAAATCCACGGGCCGCGTTGCAACCATCACCCGCGTGCCAGGGCCAGGGCCGATCAACGTTGCACATGAATAGCCTGAATCACCGCTGCAGCCAGTCAGGGGCTCGCTGTTTGTCCGATCCTGACCACGACGCCGCCAAGCTCGACCTCAATCGCAACATCGTTCGACTTGGGCTTGGGACTGTCGGCCACGACCGGCACGAACATCGGTGCATGATCGGCGTCAATATCGGCGACTTGGCGGGCCGCCACTGCATATCTAAGCTCTCGCCGCCAAGTGTAGAGCAACGATGTCCGAATGTCTGGCCGCCGCGCAAACGCGGCGATGTTGTCGCAGCGCTCCAGCTCAGCGACAATCGCCAGCTTCTGCTCCAGCGTCCAAATACGCCGGCGGCCAGCCATGTTGCGTAGAACCCCCGGACGGCCAATAGGCTCCCGAGCCATTCCAATGCGGGTGTCCAGTGCGCTCGTTTGGTTGTTGTCTTCCATCCAACCCACCGTCTGCCTCAATCAACCAAGGATGCAAGGTGGGCGGGAAACAGCGCTTACACAACGAGAAAACGCACTTGCACCTGATGTTCGGCCAAGCGCCGTCTGGATGGCCTTGGATCATGCAGGTGCTGCATGAGTGGGTGAAGAAGCCCGCGGTCCACAGCAGCAAATGCGCTATTGCGCTAACCGAAATGGCTGATCTCCTCAAGCTGCTCGAATGTGAGAATCGCGGTCTACGCAATGCCTACGAGGTCCTGCTCAAGGCGTCGGAATACCTTGGACACGCGTAGTGAGCCTGCTCCCTTTAGCGCTCGTTCCGTAGATGACTGACTTCATTGAAAAGATTAATTAGGTTTACGGTGTCGAGCTGATCTGCCGGGTTCTGGTGTGCACCCAGCTTGCATCCGAAGATCGGCACTTGCGTTCATATGTTTGCTATTGATGCCACGCGTCGCTCGAACCCAACAGGGCATCGGGTGGCATCGCTTTTTATGTTGGCTGGAACATAGAATCTATCTATTGCCCTTCTGGGCCACAGGGAGGTCAAATTTGTTTAAGGACGCGGGTTTTTCGCTGTATGGCTATCATTGGTGTCAAAAAGCCTTCGCCAGGGGCTGAAATCCAACATTTTTGGATTTTTTCCGGATTTTTGCTGTGTGCCTTTTTTTTTGGTGGTGGTTCGCGTAGCGACGTCGCGTCGCTTGTGATTCTGCGTCCGGCAGCTTTCATTGCAATAGCGTATGCCCTGACGCAGGGCGCTTGGGGCCGGACAGCTGATATCCGGTTAGCGATCTGGTTGTTGCTGTCTCTAACTGCTGTCATGGTATTGCAGATGGTCCCTTTGCCGCCGGAGATCTGGAAGGCCCTTCCCGGTCGATCGCCTATTGCGGATATCGGCGTGGAAATCGGAGCCGATCAAATTTGGCGCCCGCTTACGCTGTCTCCAGCCCGAACTTTGAATAGTCTGATGTCGATGAGTGTTCCATTGGCAGCAATCCTTCTGTTCTCATTGCTAACGCCCGTACGCCGCGGCCAAGTTCTAATTTTGCTGGTGGGAGTAGGAGTGCTCTCAGCGTTCTTGGGTATCCTGCAAGGCATAATTGGAGCAGAGAGTTCGCTTTATTTTTATGAAATAACTAACAAAGGGTCGGCGGTAGGCCTCTTTGCCAATCGCAACCACCATGCATTTTTCTTGACGTCATTGGTGCCAATAATAATTTTGGGCCTCATTGCTGAACGATCGCAAGGCGGAGCCAAGTCACGGGGAGTCCTGTATTTTTCGTCTTTAATCTTAATTTTGCTTATTTTGCCTATGGTGGGATCGAGGAGCGGACTGATCATCGGGCTCCTAGCTGTTATGTCCTCTGTTCCGATTTATGTCGCTTTAGAGAGTGGGGGCAGAGCCTTGGGCGAGCCTAAGGGCTTCCCAAACAGGCGCAAGCTGGCGGTTGTGGCAGCAGCAATTTTGCTGGCTCCGATGTTTTTGCTGGTTCCACTAGCTTTAGGCCGGAGTTCTGCGATTAACCGATTGCTCGACGATTCTGAAGGTCCCGAGATCCGGATTCAGATGCTACCCTACATTTTTGACATGGCTTCGCTGCACCTTCCGTTTGGCATTGGGTTCGGCGCTTTTGAAAAGGCTTTCTATAGCTTCGAGCCTGACTCTTCCTTGAGTGAGCCGTATATGAACCAAGCTCACAACGATTATCTGCAGCTGTTGGCTGAAGCTGGCTTCGCTGGCGTAGCAATTTTGCTGGCGTTCGGCCTGATAGGGGGGCGTGCCTTCTTGGGGGCCTGGCAGGGTCGTAAACGATATCCGCATTCGTATGCGCTTCGTCTCTCCGCGCTTGTTAGTATGGTATTGATCGGTATAGCGAGCCTAACGGACTATCCGCTGCGAGTACCCTCGCTTATGGCCTTTTTTGGGTTATTGGCTAGCGCACTCTTAGCGCCTAGGGGCTGGATAGACCTTGCTGCATTCGCAAAGAACCGTAACCGCCGCCGGCGCCCGTCCCAAACAACTGAACCTCGCACCGTTTTTGAAATCTAACGTTTAACGATAAGAAGTCACCCATGGACGCAAAATATTTTCTGAGCTTTCTGACGCTTGCCCTAGCTTCGTGTAGCTCAACGCCTCCGCTCCAGAACGTGATGGCGGATACATCGGTCATCCGGCAGCAAGAGATGCCGACGCCAACTGGTGCCGACTTGTTGACAGCTAATAGGCCATATTTGATCGGTCCATTCGACAAGCTTAAGGTTGACGTTTTCGGGATCGCGGATCTCGAGCGCGAGGTCCAGACCGATGCGTCGGGCAATTTTTTATTCCCTTTGATCGGTCTTGTAGAGGCCGGCGGGAAAACGCCTTCCGAGCTGGCGGTTTCAATTGAAAGCAGACTTCGTGGCCAGTTTGTACGAAACCCACAAGTAACCATAAATTTGGAAGAGACAACAAGTCAGGTGGTTACGATCGAAGGGCAGGTTAGAAAGCCTGGATTGTATCCCGTTGTAGGCCGAATGACCTTGCTGCGTACTATTGCTGTGGCGGAAGGCACGTCTGAGTTTGCCGACCTTACTGACGTCGTAGTGTTCCGTACGGCAAATGGTCAAAAATTTGCTGGTTTATACAACCTTAAGGCTATCCGTGATGGTACTTATGAAGATCCAGAAATATTTGCGAACGATGTCGTGGTGGTAGGCGATTCACCGGGGCGCAGGCTATTTAAGGACTTGATACAGGTGGCTCCCGCCCTAGTTACTCCGCTTATCATCCTCCTTCAACAATAATAAGAGCGCTTTATGAATCAGCTTACACGGAGCGCAGAACATTTTGGCGATCAAGAGATCGGCGCGAATGGCCTGGCAGAATCTGATGCTATGGAAAGCAATCCGGTTTTATTAGAATATTGGCGTGCAATTTATGTGAGGCGTCTCCCTGTCGCTGGAATTATTGCTGTGTTTATCGCGTTGGGTTTGCTCGCAACTCTACTCGCCACTCCGCAATACACGTCAGTGACTCGTATCGAGATCAATCGCTCGGAGGATAAGGTCACGAACGTTGAAGGCGTGGAAGCCAAGGAAATTGGTCAGAGCCTAGAGTTCTACCAAACTCAGTATAGTCTGCTGGAGGCTAGGACGCTAGCTGATCGCGTGGCGCGCTCACTGCGGCTATCAACCAATGCCGATTTTTTTGAGGGCTTCGGAGTGAACCCAGAGCGCTTTAAGGACAGTGGCGACGGGCCTGTAAGTGCTGATGCTCGGCAGGAGAGACTTGACAAAGTTGTTGAGTTGCTTCTTGAAAATGTCGTCGTTCGGCCAATCAGAGGGTCAAGTCTGGTCGACATCAGCTTTACAAGTGCGTCACCTGAACTTTCAGCGAAGATTGCGAATGCATGGGCTAGTCAGTTCATTCAGCTAAGCCTTGACCGTCGTTTTGCATCTACTGAAAACGCACGCGATTATTTGGAGCGGCGTTTGGCGGAACTGCGTTCGAAATTAGAGGAGTCTGAACGCGATCTCGTGCTGTACGCGTCGAACAAGGAAATCATAGCATTAACTGGCGGCAGTTCGGCGGGCCAATCCGGAGGTCCGAGAACGCTTGTGGCAATAGACCTGGAAAGCTTGAATGAGGAGCTTGCCGATGCCACGGCAGCTCGCATCCGAGCCGGAAGCAGATTGCAAGGCAATTCCCAGTCAAGCGAAGCTGCGCTGACCAATAGCGCGATCAATGGTCTACGTGAAAGGCGCGGTGAAATTGCAGCAGAATACTCAAAACTTCTTTCACGTTTCGAGCCTGGCTACCCTGACGCTCTGGCATTGAAGGCGCAGTTGGATGCTCTTGACCGAAGCATTCGTCAAGAGGAGTCGCGAGTCGGTGGGTCCGCGCAAACCGAATATGTTGCGGCCCAAAAGCGGGAGCGTGATCTCTTTGAGCGCGTCGCAAGTCTGAAGACACGATTTGCTTCACAGCAGCGAGACGAAATACAATATAACATTCTTCGGCGCGAAGTTGATACAAATCGTGAATTGTATGACGGTTTGCTCCAGCGGTTTAAAGAAATTGGTGTTGCCAGTGTAGGCAACAGCAACATTTCGGTGGTAGATCCAGCGCAGGTTCCAGACATACCATCTAGTCCGCGGCTACTTCTCAATGTGGCCCTCGCTCTGATAGGCGGAATCTCGGCTGCTGGCATATTCGTCTTTGCATTGGAGCAGATTGATCAAAGTATTCGTGATCCTCAAGCTGTGAGGAAATCTTTGAGGATTCCCTTGTTGGGCATTCTGCCTTTCCTGCAGGATACGGATGTCGTCCAAAGTCTTGATGATCAAAAGTCGATAGCGTCGGAGGCCTTCCTCTCAATTCGGACTGCTATGTCATTTTTGACAGACCATGGAGTCCCGAAGTCGTTCGCGGTTACAAGTACCCAGCCAAATGAGGGAAAGTCCACCAGCGCCCTCGCTTTAGCGATTACACTAGCTCGAACTGGAAAAAGGGTTGTGCTCGTCGATGGAGATATGCGCAATCCAACCCAGCATAATTTAGCAGGTTTGCCGTTGAGCCCGGGGATGAGCAGTTTCCTGGCTGGAGACGATAACATAATTTCGTTCGTCAACGCTACGCGCTACCCAACACTTGGCATAATTTCGGCTGGAACTGCCCCTCCCAATGCGGCTGAGCTTCTAAGCAATGGGCGGGTCAAATTAATGCTAGAAAAATTGCTGTCGGAATTCGATCATGTTGTAATCGATTCGCCGCCGGTGTTAGGTCTCGCTGACGCTCCATTGCTCGGTAACAGTGTTGAAGGTATTGTATACATAATCGAAGCAAATGGATCGAAACTCCGCGCGATCCAAACGGCTATTGATCGGTTGCGAAATGGCCGGGCACACATCTTCGGGGCGGTTGTTACGAAAGTAGATAGCCGTAACTCAAGCTATGGCTATGGCTATGGCTATGGCTATGGCTATGGCTATGGAAATGATGCAACCGAGGGATCCCCCAGCGGCCCGGACGGGCGCTGATGCTTTTAGAAACCGCCAGCCTCATTGAGGTTTTAGTATGCGTCGATGGTTAACATGGGGAGCAGGGCTTACCCTAGCGGCCGTATCTGGACTTAATTCCTTTTCAACCGCTGTCGAGCGTACCTCGCCAGTCTTGGCTGTAAAAATCCCATTCCACGGCGGTGGGGCGGAAAGTGGTGCAGCTAACGATATTATCCGGCAAAACATTATTGAGGGGGATGGGCTCCTACCCTCTGCAATACCTCCTGAAGCTGTTAGTAGGGCCCGTAAGGCATTTTACCGGGAGCCCACTGATACCTTTGCTGTGGCCGTGTTGGGTCTTCACACAGCTGCGAACGGCATGCAATTACAGGCTCAGTCAATATTTGAGGCAAACGTCAAATTGGGCCGCCGGCAAATAATTTCACAGGCGTGGCTAGCAGACCATGCTGCGCGTCAAAATGATCTGACAGCAGCTCTCCAGAACTATGACCTCATTCTCCGAAGAAGAAATGCTGCGAGTGCAACCGTACTGAATCGACTGGTGCAGCTTTTGCGGCAAGAAAATTCTGTCCCGCTATTTGTTCGCCTTCTTCAAAGGCCATCTTCATGGCATCCAGAATTTTGGGAGGCGGCGACTTCGGACAATCTTACATTGGATAATGCGGCTGAATTGAGGATCAGGCTGGCGGGCCGCGGATATGCCCTAGACGACCGCTATGATTCGATTCTATTGTCGAAATTGACTTTAGAAGGTAAGTTTCTGATGGCTGAAATGCTATATCGGAAATTGCGGCCTCAACTCTTTACGGCTAGTAGCCAGACAGCGCGGAGGGCCGATCTATCGTTTATAAGAAACGATGAAATTGAGCCGTACTTCTGGATTGTGGCTCCAGAGCGGGGTGACCTGGGAGCCTATATGAACTCCAAATCGGATGGGCTCGATGTTAGCATCCTTGGCGGAGCGGGTGGTATTGTGGCTCGCCGATTGATAACGGACTTTCGCGGTGTTTATGATGCTAGATTAACGTTAGCTCGGTCATCCTCGGGAACGGGGGCTATTCGTATTGATCTAACATTTACTTGTGCAACAGATAGTTCGATCATGGATAAAGTTAGTTTCAGTATCCGTGATAAATCGAGTTCCACCGGGCGAGTGAACCTTCTTGCTCCACAGTGCAGATACTATTGGGTCGAAGTGCAAGCTATTAATGCTAATCGCGACGCAGTGGACTTTACTCTCAAAGAAATTGCATTGTCTCCAAGGATACAAAGCCCTCCAAAAGGCGAGTCGTCAACGAACATAATGGGACAGTGATCAGATATGTTTAGTTTGGCTCAGTCCTTAAATATACTCTAAGATACAAGGCCTATGTTTATCTTTAAGCAAATTGCCAATTTAATAACCGATTTTTCAGTCATTTTTTCTGAAAGTGCTGTTTACCTCCAGCTCAATATTTAGGCCGTTCAAGCAAAAGGATTTGCTGTTAAAGGTTGAGTAAATCTGGAAAACGCAAAGTCATCACGGTTCGACGATTCCGCAGTGTCGGTTTGCAGTTGGGCTTACACTAGTGTGACACCAATAGATCAATAAGGCAAATAACCATGCAAATTAAAAACTTTGCTAAGTTTGTAAATTTAGCTCGAAGTCGAGGCCCGTTCGTTGCGGCGAAGCGCGTGTTTACTTATCTATCACCAAGCGAATTTAAACAGCGCGCAATTTACCGGAATATGCTTCGCCTACAGAGTAGTAGGGAGCGCTTTAATGAGATATATTCAAAGAACTTGTGGAGTGATCCGGAATCAGGTAGCGGAAGCGGTTCGAATTTGGCGGCTACTGAAAGTCTAAGGACAGCGTTGCCCAGGATATTTGAAAAATATGATATAAGGCGCGTTCTAGACGTCCCCTGTGGCGACTTTAACTGGATGCGCTTAGTCATCGAAGGAAACCAAAATCTTTATTATACAGGTGGTGATATTGTCGGTTCATTGATTATTGATAATAACGCCAGATATGCTAGCGAAAGAGTAAATTTTCTGGAGATCGATCTTACCAACGACGAGTTGCCGAGTGCCGATCTCCTTATTGTTCGGGATTGTTTGTTTCATTTATCTTTCTCCGATATACTCAAGGCAAAGCGTAATATATCGCGATCGAATATTCGATATCTTTTGACCACTACTCACATAGTTGAGAACGATTTCCAGAATAAAGATATAATAACCGGTGATTTTCGTCTAATTGATATCTTTTCATTGCCTTTGTCATTTCCGGAGGATCCATTGGAGCGCATAACTGATTATGTTGGTTCAGAGCCGCCTCGGGAAATGTGTTTGTTTGAAGTGGGGCGCTTGTAGGGGGCGTATATTTTCAGATTGTTTTTTTTCACGAATTTAACGAAATTAGTATCATAATGATTCGTCTATCGAAATATATCTTCGATGTATCTCTTGATCGTTGATCGTTGATCGTTGATCGTTGATCGTTGATCGTTGATCGTTGAACCCTGGCCTATCTTGCAGGTGATTTTACTAGAAATCTCGGTGCAGTACTAGGCTGCGGAGTTGTCCGTTGGTTATTTTCACCTATTTTCGCTGGTAAGAATTGGAGTGTAGTTGTGAGTCTGAAGGATTTCATCAGAAGGACGCCATTGGCGCGTTCGCTTCTCGCTGCGCCAATTTCCGCAAGGCGGGCGTGGATAAATTACACGAGCGCTAAATCACGAGATGTGCTCTCGCGACTAGAGCGATTGGTGGTGTCGGACGTAACCATCCAAGTAGATGAGTTTGACGGCCAATTTGTCCTGGGGCCACAATCTCATTTGCTTCACCGGTTGCTGGCAGAAGGCGAATATGAGCGAGATCTCGTCAAGCTTTTTCTGAAACATTTGGATCCCGTTCGCGATGTGATCGATGTGGGCGCAAACGTTGGTTTCTTTACAGTTTTGGCAGCTAGGTCGTTGACCTCAGGTCGTGTCTTGGCAGCAGAGCCGACTAGAGCAGCATTCGCTCGATTGAGCCATAATATTGATCTGAATGGTGTTGAAGACGCAGTTATAATGTATAACGGATTAATATCAGATAAGGATTGCACTTCAACTATTAATGTAGTTGCCGGTCGTGAGGAATATTCGTCCATGGGCGACGTGGTGCATCCGGCTGTCATCGGCGAAAAGACTTTGACTGAAACAATAGATGCCAAGAAGATAGATACGTTGGTAGAAACCCATAATTTAACTCCGGGATTGATTAAGGTCGACGTTGAGGGCGCAGAGGGCTTGGTATTTGAAGGGGCGCGTGAGACCTTAAAGCGACACCGGCCAATTGTAATATCTGAGTTTTCTCGTCCGTTACTGGAGGCTAACGGGTCATCGCCTGAACGTTTGGCTAAATTGTTTGATGAATGCGATTATGATGTCTTTGATGCTCATGATCAATTTGCTCGCGCTGGACACCTGGAGTTCTCAGATTTATTAGCGGTTCCGCGTTAGGGTGATCGGAAATTTTAAAAATTGACCTCGCATTGAAACTTAGGCCATTGTAAATCGTAGCCTGCGGCTCGGCTCTTGTGAGCGACTTGTCTTAGAGGCCGCCGTTAGTACAATTATGCCGCTGCCCGGCTACGTTAGGTGATTGGAACATTTTCGTCACTGCGGTAATTCCATTGCGGTAAGTAGGCGTTGAATCACCTTGTGCCCATCACTGTCAGGGTGATGGTCCTCGCGTTTGGTTTCAACATAGTGCTATGACGATCGCATGGCACTGGCGCTACCGACGTAAGCCGCTACGAGTTTTCCACCGGCGACGGTCGCAGGCCAAATTGGCATGATGATGTTAAACTCGCGATCATGGCGGCGAGCTATTCCTACCTTGAGAGTGCCAGCTCAGTTGCCAGCCGATTTACTCCTTGCGCTTCGCAGCCGTTGATCTCGCGTCGCCTGCTCCGAGTGCACCGGCCTAGCCAAAGCTGTAGCACTGCCGCAGCTTTCGGCATTCGTGCCAGTGGTGATTTCAGGCCACGCGCCGCATAAGCACCTTCCAACGAGCCGACCAGCAAACAAGCCGTAAGTCTTCGATGAGCACGGGTTTATGGTAAGCGGAGCCCTGACCCCACCTTGCCCTGATCGGTGACAGGGCCGATTGTCCGCGCCTTTGGTTGGTGGAGGTCGCTGGTGCTATGAC
>NZ_JAUBPT010000218.1:0-10878 GCF_036700905.1 Microcoleus sp. S13_C3
GCCCGTCCTTTTTGGACGGGCGGGACGCCCATCCCACTTTCAAGAGTGGAAGTTATTTAATTCTCATTCCTTAGTCGTCTTCAGACGACTTTAGCTTTGAGGCTCTTGTTTCAACCCCTGTCGGACTGTCGGACTATCGGTTGCACGTTAAGTTGACACCTACGGGCACGGCGCTTTCCCTACAGGGGTTTTAACCCCTGCCGGACTGGGGTTTTGACGTTTTTGGGCACAGGATGAAGGGCAAGGCGTCTAAGTGCTTACCCATAGCTCAAGATGGATGCAATGGCTAAAATAATGTGATTTCTACCTAAAGGAATAGATATTTGCACGCAGTATCTGTCACAATCTTTTTTAAGAAATGTTAACGTGAGACATCTTGGGAATTACCAGTTCCGCTCACCCACTCTAAAAATCCTTGAAGTGAATTCTGTCGGGGTAGCGATTGTTCCGTAGCCGCGAGCGCAAACCCGAAAAAGACCACACTGCCCAAAATGGCAATCAGCGGAAAAGGCTTACCCAGCCCAAAGTCCCGCTGAAGGCGAGCTAACGGTCTGCTCTCGCGCCTGAGCATCTTTCCTACCGTCAGTTGTTTGAGACTAAAAGGATCGCGCACAAAATGACCGCTCCAGCTAATTACCATATGAGAATGGCAGTGGGGGCAAGTGAATAGTCCACTGACCATCCCGACTGGGCCTACGACGCTGGAACGGTTGCAGATCGGGCAAGTGACAGAATGAGTGTTATAGGTGGGAGCGTTCATAACTGTTTTTCTTGAGTAAAAAAAACTAACAAGTAATTGGTAGCCTGTGTTAACGCTTAAGGTATAGACCTTGAGAGGCACTTTTCCTTAATTCCTAGTTTACCGCTCCAATCGGGTCGATCGGAGCTCAATCCTTGGGAAAACCTTCAAATTGCCAATCCCGTAACGAGTGCAAGTCGGGAGCACAGGTGAGATTATATTGCAAGGGAGTTACGGTTATTCTGTTGTCGCGAATAGCTTGTACGTCTGTAGGAATATCATGAGGCACCGCCGAATCGGCGATTTCTTCTACATCTTCTAACAATTCGCCAGCCAGCCAATAATAAGTTTTGCCGCGCGGATCGGTGCGCTTTTGAAATATGTCGAAATAGCGGCGAATGCCTTGACGGGCGATCGCAACTCCGGTAATTTCTGCTTGTGTGACTGCCGGTATGTTGACATTCAACAGCATCGGTTTGGCCATTGGCTGTTTTTCCAACTGTGCCAGCAAGGTGACAGCGAAATCCACCGCCGGCCCAAATTCCTGCGAAGTAAAGCTCGCGAGGCTGAAAGCAATGCTGGGAATACCTTCCATAATTCCTTCCATTGCTGCCGAAACCGTGCCCGAACAGATGATATCCGTGCCTAAATTAGGCCCGTGGTTGATACCGGAAAGAACAAAATCCGGCGGTTTGTCAAGTAAAGCCCACAAAGCAAGTTTCACGCAGTCGGCGGGAGTACCCGAACAGGCCCAAGCTTGGACTCCGGGCTCAAAAATAGATTCGACAATTTCGGCGCGGATGGGTTGGTGCAAGGTAAGGCCGTGGCCGGTAGCGGAGCGCTCTCTGTCGGGACAAACTACACTCACATCGTGGCCAGCGGCGGCGAGAGCGTTGGCGAGGCTGCGGATGCCTTGTGCAAAGATGCCGTCGTCGTTGCTAATTAAAAGTTTCATTGAAATTTTTATATGCCTTATAGCAATCTTAAACTAGATTCAACTACGGCGATCGCTCTAACATCGAATTACTTATTACAAATTATCCGTAACTGCCGAAAATCTAAAATCTAAAATCTAAAATCTAAAATCAACAAGGCTGTAGAGCCAAAATTGCGCTAAACTCAACTTGGCCCAAAACTGCCATCAATCTAAAATCTAAAATCTAAAATCTAAAATCTACCAGACTGTAGAGCCAAAATTGCGCTAAACTCAACTTGGCCCAAAACTGCCATCAATCTAAAATCTAAAATCTAAAATCAACAAGCTGTAGAGCCAAAATTGCGCTAAACTCAGCTTGGCTCAAAACTGCCATCAATCTAAAATCTAAAATCTAAAATCTAAAATCAAAATGACTGTCCAGCTAAGCGACATTGAAACTCAACTAGAAGCCCTCGGTCAAGAGTCCAAAAGTGCGATCGCCAGTGCCAATACCCTCGAACAACTCGAACAGTTGCGCGTCGGCTACCTCGGCAAAAAAGGCCAACTCTCTCAAATTTTAGGCATGATGGGCAAACTGTCGCCAGACCAGCGGCCCAAAGTAGGTGCGATCGCCAATACAGTCAAAGAAGCCCTGCAAGCAGATTTAGAAGACAAGCGCGCCGCCCTCCAAATAGCCCAAATCCAAGCCAAATTAGCCTCAGAAACCATCGATGTCACCATGCCGGGGATTTGCCGCCCCCAAGGCCGCGTTCACCCCTTAAACGCCGTCATAGACCGCGCTCTGGATATCTTTGTCGGCCTCGGATACACCGTCGCCAACGGCCCGGAAATGGAAACTGATTATTACAACTTCGAGGCGCTGAACACCCCGCCAGACCACCCGGCGCGGGATATGCAAGATACATTTTACCTACCAGGGGGCGACTTACTGCGGACTCAGACATCATCAGTGCAAATTCGCTACATGGAACAGCACAAACCGCCGATTCGGATTGTCTCTCCCGGCCGCGTTTACCGCCGCGATACTGTCGATGCTACTCACGCCGCAGTCTTCCACCAAATTGAGCTTTTAGCAATTGATGAAGGTCTGACATTTACTGACTTGAAAGGCACAATTAAAGAGTTCTTGCGGCAAATGTTCGGGCAAGATTTGCCGATTCGTTTCCGCACGAGTTACTTTCCGTTTACCGAACCTTCGGCCGAAGTTGATTTGCAGTGGAACGGCAAATGGCTGGAAGTTTTGGGCTGCGGAACTGTCGATCCTAACGTTCTTAAAGGAGTGGGTTTAGACCCAGAAAAGTATACTGGGTTTGCGGCCGGTTTTGGTGTCGAGCGGTTCGCAATGGTACTTTATGAAATCGACGACATTCGCCGGGTTTATGCTAGCGACTTGCGCTTTTTGCGGCAATTTTAAAGCATGGTTGGGGGTCGGTTCTACAAACCCTCTAGAGATTTTGCTTAAGCTACATCAATTTTGCAGTTTCAAGTAAGCAGACAAGAGCCACAAAACCATAAGATATGGTGGGCGGGTGAGTGCAAGTAACTCTTGCTATCCGACTTCTTTCAGGTCAAAACCCGCCCCCTCACATCAGTTTATTCATGCCCGCTTACTTAAGTAGACAAGGACTTTGCACTTACCTACTTATTTATTTCCTACTTGCTAAAAACACCCTTGATGCTGTCAACAGCGCTCTCTACAGCATTCTTGGTATTATCTACTGCTTTCTGAGTCCGAGCTGAATCTTCCGATGCTCTTTTCTCAATTGTGGCCGCATCTTTCTTAGCTTTGCGCTCTACTACACTACCATCCTCCGATGCTCGATCGACTTTAGCAGCATTTGTCTTGGCAGTTTCCTTAACCTTCTCTTCTGTATCTCGGATGAAGTTCTTGGTTCGTCCAGCATCTTTGCTGGCTTTTTGTTGAGCCGCATCGCCCGCATCTGCTGCTGCGATCAAGTTTACAGCAGGAGAGGCCATTGCTGCGGTGTTGGAGAAGAACACACCAGACCAAACGAAGGCCATCGCTGACACGCAAAGCACAGTTGTAGCCATCCAGCGCCCGACAGTCGAAAGCCGTTTCGTAAAAGAATTCAGTTTCATACAATACACAATGAGATATGACATTCTATTTCTACTCGATCAGAGCGCTCAACTGAACCGTTCTCTAGAGAGAGGTTATCCGCCAACGAACGGTTAAAAAATGTCCCTCTTTTGATAGATGGACGCAAGGAAAGTCAGTCAATTTTAGATTTTAGATTTTAGATTTTAGAGTTGACTCCACAACCGCCATTTGGAATCTTGAACTTTGGTGAGTTGATTGTAAATGTTAGGTTAAAGATTAAACAATTGATTAAGGAAAGTCAGTCAATTTTAGATTTTAGATTTTAGATGTTAGATTTTAGAGTTTACTCCCCAGCCGCCATTTGGAATCTTGAACTTTGGTGAGTCGATTGTAAATTTTAGATTAAAGATTAAACAATTGATATCGATTCCGGTGCAACCGGAATCGATATTAAACAGCATTGATGCGGGTGGGTGAATGTACTTCACTCAGTTGAAATCGGCTGTATTTACGAATAGGTTGTTTCCGAGATTGTGTGTGGGATATCAACATATAATACTTAACAAACAACTAATGACTAATCACAATTTAGTAAAAAAGTCAATACCGTTTCATCAATTCCCTTTAGTTTCAAAGGCTTATATTTAACAATGCGATTTTCCTCAACATAATCTGCCACCGCCGCCGAAATTAGCACCGTGTTTGGTTCCGTCACCTCTTGCAAGCGGGCGGCAATATTCACGCTCGGCCCGATCGCAGTATAATCCGATCGATCGGGGCCGCCAAACATCCCCACCACCGCAGTACCCTGGTGAATTCCGCAGCGAAACCGCACCGGAGGGACGCCATTTTCCCCAACAATTCCCTGCTCCAACCAGCCCTTGTTAAGCTCCTTCAGAGCTCGCAGCATTTGGTCAGCAGCAGCCACAGCGCGGCGTACTTGCTCATTAGGCGTTAGTTCCTCCGGCGCGCCAAAGAAAGCCATTACCGCATCTCCAACAAACTTGTCCACCGTACCGCCACTGTCAAAAATAGCCTTAGTCATTGCCGCCAAATATTCATTCAACAGCTCAGCTACCCGGCGCGAGCGCAGCGTATTTGCCATTTGAGTAAAACCGACAATATCGCTAAACAAAATAGTAATCAATCGCGGTTCCGGGCGCAAATCCAAGGCCAAATCTCCAGCCGCTGCGGCCTTCACCATCGCCGGCGGCAAAAATCGGCGCAGCACCGACTCAGTTAAATAACTGTTCAACTGCTGCACTCGGCGCTCGTTTTGTTTGAGGGCGAGCAAATTCCGCACTTCCGCCAACAATTCTCTATCATTAAAAGGCTTGGACAAATAAGCATCAGCACCCCTTTCTACTCCTTCAATTCGAGTATCTTCGTCGGCTTTAGCAGTCAGCAAAATTGCCGGAGTTCCCTGCAATTCCTCATCCTCTCGAATCATCCGAATCAAATCCAATCCCGAAATCAAAGGCATCATCAAATCAGTTATAATTAAATTAGGGCGACGTTTTTTAGCCACGGCAAATCCTTCTTCTCCGTTGCGGGCGAGCAAAACTGCAAAGCCGGAATCTCGCAGAATGGCCGAGACATAAAATCGCAAATCTGGATTGTCGTCAACTACCAAAACCGTTCCCACTGCTGTTTCTGATCTGACAGGTTCGAGCGCCTCAAAGTTATGATTTTCTGCCTCATTTTCCGACAAATCCGCCTCCACATCTGCCAGTTCCACCGCAGCTTTGGATGAGTGAAACTCCGCAGGTATTTCTAGTACCTGTTCCGGGGGCAAGTGAGTCGAACCAAAGTGCAGCCAAACGGTAAAAGTAGTACCTTCGCCGTAAACTGACTCAACTGAAATTTGACCGCCGTGGAGTTCGACTAATTCTTTGACAAGTGCCAAACCTAAGCCGCTGCCTTCGTAGGAACGGCTAGCTGAACCTTCGGCTTGGTGAAACCGCTCGAATAAATAGGGAATTTGTTCGGTGCGAATGCCGATACCAGTGTCTTTTACTTGCAACAAGCAGTGAGCGCCGGCCGATTCAACTTTGAGGGTGATAGTTCCGCCTTCTGGGGTGAATTTGACAGCATTTGACAGCAGGTTGTAAATCACTTTGTCAAATCTTTCCAAGTCCAAATAAAGTAAAGGACATTCTTGCAGTTGGGTAATTAAGTGCAGTCCTTTTTTCTCGCAGTAGGCGCGGAACGACTCTGCGGTAGAGTAACAGAAACCGACTAAATCGCAGGGGCGGAAACTCGGCTGCATCCGTCCGGCATCAAGCCGCTGCAAGTCCAGCAGTTGATTTACCAAGCGCAGGAGGCGGCGGGAATTACGCAAAGCGATTACGGCTTGTTCGTAGGGCAAGTCTTCTTTGCGTCTGCACGCTGATTCTAGAGGGCCGATAGTTAGAGTTAGAGGCGTGCGGAACTCGTGGGAGATATTTTGGAAAAATTCGGTTTTGAGCCGATCGGCTTCCAGAAGCCGTTCTGCCTGCTGTCTGGTAGTCTGGTAGAGGCGCGACTGCTGCACGGCCAGAGCAGCTTGAGTTGCGACTATTTGAGCCAGGTCAATGTCTGAGATGTTCCAGCGGCGGATGCTGTGATTTTGGCGCAGGGAAATGCTGCCGATGATTTTGCCTTCTGAGAGTAAGGGAACGACTAACAGGGCGCGGGCTGGCGATCGCACTTGCAGTTCTGTAACATTTAACTCGGGGTGTTCGTCGAGATCTTCGATCGCCACCGGCTCTTTTGATACCATAACTTGCAACAACAGCGGATTGCCCCGAATCGGCACCAAAGACTGTGGCAAAGAAGGATGGGCAAAAACCCAGGCGCGAGTGTTCTCAGCAGCATCACCAGAAGCCGTGTCGTAGCCCAGAGGGTTCGCAACTAGCTCTGGATTGTCAATAAAACCCTGTTCTACAGCCACGGTATCCCTATCTGTGTCGTATAGCCCCACGCATTGGACGTATTCATCATCTTCTGTCCACAGAGATAGGGCGCAGCCGTCAACTTGCAAAGCTTGGCCGAGTTGTTGAGTAATGGCTGCAAAAATATTTTGGGGATCGAGACTCGATCGAATTGCCGTAGTAATAGTATTGACTAAGGCCTCGCGCTTGGCCAGCGCCCGCACCTGTTCGTAAGCCCGGGCTTGAGAAAGCGCCAAAGCCGCTTGGTCTGCCACGGTAATTACCAACTGTACCTCGTGGTCTTGCCACTGGCGCCGTCGATCAAACTGGTGCAGCGCCAAGACAGCCATCAGTTCGATTTTGTAAAATAGCGGTACGATCAAGCTCGATCGAATATTCGCAGCTTCGTAAGCCTGCTGTCGTTGGTGATTATCCCAGTTTAAAACTCGATCGTCAGTTTGGGCATCTTGAATCACCTCCACATCCCGAGTTTCCCAAACCAAATCCGGCAGCAAATCCGGGGAGAGTTCGGCCGCAGAAGCATCACCTGGCATCGGTTCCTCATCGCCCCCCAACCCTTTAGTTTCTGCCTTCTGGTAAACGAACCACTCATCGGCCACCCGGCCGTCTTGGAACGGCCGCAGCAGACAGCAACTCACCTCAAACATCTGCCCGACAGTTTCCACAATTCTTTGCAGCATTTGCTGGTAATTGGGAGCCGATCGGATAGTATTGGTAACGGCATAAAGCAGCGATTCTTGGCTCAAAGCACGGCGCAGTTCATTGGTGCGCGTTTTCAGAAGATTGTGAGTCTCAACAGCTTGACTGACAAGATTTATCAGCTCTTGAGCATCCCAAGGCTTGGTAACGTATTTGAATACTTTGCCAGCGTTAATAGCTTCAACTAAATCTTCAACATCCGTATAGCCAGTTAAAATAATTCGGATCACATCGGGGTACTGAGCCGCCGTCAAGCTGAGAAACTCCGTACCGCTCATTTTTGGCATTCGCTGGTCGGAGATAATCACTGCTACTTCTCCCTCTTTTGCCAAAATTTCGAGAGCAGCGGGGCCAGATTCGGCTCTGAGCACTTTGTAGTCTCGATGAAAGGTGCGGTAAAGCAAGTCGAGGTTATCCGGTTCGTCATCGACGATCAGAATTTTTAGCTTAGGATTTTCTTGGGAATTCATGCACCGTTCTCCTGTGCCCCGGGGCTGTTCGATTTAATAAGTCTGATAAAAGGAAGAATTCGCCGATTTAAATTGCTGAAGTCATACCATTTTCGATTTTCGATTTTCGATTTTCGATTGCGAATGACTGATGACATAAGGGTTAGGAGTTTGCCGAGAGTGCCATTATTTTGGGAAAATGGTATCACAATAATTCGTGGATATGAAGTTGTTGTGAGTAGGCAGAGGCAAGCATCAACCTTGATTTTTGATGTCTGGGTTTTCAATTCGGAATTCTTCTGAGCCACAGTTCTTCTGTCGTGCACCCCAATTTTATTATTTAATGATATTCACATAAACTCATCTCCCGATAGATAATTTTCTTTCACCCCTTACCTTTATGCAGCAGGAGAGCAAACACACATCTGGCCATTTTAACGGGAGCATCTCAATGAAAGCAGCCCAGCTAGAAATTGGAGTTTTGAGGCAGGAGGGAAGAGGCAGGAGGCAGGAGGGAAGAGGAAGAAGGAAGGAGCCAGAAGAAGTATTTTTACAAATATGAGATGCTCCCATTTTAACTGCCGTTTGGATATCTCCGAATACATAGGAATAACCGTCCTGATTGTGAGTTGATTGGCCAAATTTATGTTTGCTCCTGGCTCCTGGGAATATTTTATTTGGTATGTGAAAGCTGCCCGCAGCAAGATACAATAGACAACCAACATCTTCCCCTGTGTTTTTTTCCCACAAGTAACAGCAACTTTAACAGTCAGCCAAGGATAGCGACCACCATCCGGCGCCGAGCCCCTGACTGATATTCGGGGGTGGCCCACAGACCACAGAGGTCTCTGTGGGAGTGACGCAATTGCTGTACCATTTTAGTTAGACTGGCACTTTTTTCCCGATCTCGGCATTTTTTGTGCCTCCTGCAGACCAACGCCCAAGCCAATTACTGCGGCGAAACACCGCAAGATCGAGCATCCATCTGTTAATCTTAGCTAGGGATGTACTCTGTGGAAACCGATCGGTCGATTTTAGATTTTAGATTTTAGATTTTAGATTTACTCCACAGATGAATCGGGGAGCTTGAACTAGGGTCTAAAATTTAGATCTGTCCCCGACGAGTGTCGGTGGCTGGTATCGGTTTTTGGGCAGGGTGAATCAGCTCGATCGAGGTTTTGAAGGTCTCGCGCGCAGCAGAGTATCGAACCGACGGGGAAAACCTCTGCAGACAGTTTCCAGGCATCCAAATTTAAATTGGAGGTTGGAAAATTACCCCCTAGCTCAACAGGTAAGGCCGGTTCGATGGGGGACGGGCGATGGATAGCCCAGAACTGCTGAAAGCTGGGTTGCCAGGCCGGGGGCGACGGGGAACATCCGACGCGCGATCGTGCCCGGTGTTAGTATGGTCAGTCGTTGAGTTTTTCAACTACCGCTTGACGGATAAATTATATTCGATCGGGTATTTCCCTAAGCAGAGAGCGGTAGGATTCCGGGAACCTGACGTTAAAACCTTTGTAATTGTTTTTAATACCTTGCCCGCTAAGCTGTCGCGCATTTAATTTGTAAGCTACTGTTTACTTAAACTCTTGTGATGTCGGCCGAAAGCCAGGGATCAAGCTTCAATTTAAAGGCCAAATAGCTTATCCACCAATCTAGTATTAGGGGATGAGTTTTATTTTTTCATAACTAGAGTATTAACTGCTAAAAATTTTCCCTTTACCTCAAATACTACTTAAAGTCAAGCAGCAAAAAATGTAATTTAATCTGGCTAATAAACTATGCCTATAAGTTACGTTATAAGATCAGTATAACATCAGTGAATTTTCTAAGAGGGTAGCTTAGAAACCCGCGTAAAAAAAATCATATAGTGGCCTGGCATTGTGAATCCTTCATTTTTTTCCTCACCATCTCACCAACAACAAACTCCTGGACTTTCTGGTTTTTCGATCCGGGTGGCTGCGCCCAACGACTTAACGCAGCTAGCTGATATTTTAGCCATGAGCTTTCACTCCCGCGAGGGGTTTGTAGAATGGGTGTATCCAGTGTTGCGTTTGGGCATTTACGAAGATTTAAAAAATCGGCTGCGTTCTAAGGCAGAACATTACATTTGTCTGGTTGCTGAGCTAGTCTCGCGCGAGGAGGGAACGCAGAATTATCGATCGCACCGAGATCAGCGCTTAACAGGAACAGTAGAAATGGCCCTACGTTCTCGCTTTCCTTGGCAAATCCCTAATTCTGACTATCCTTATTTGTCGAATTTAGCCGTTCACCCGGAGTACCGGCGGCAAGGGGTTGCTCAACAATTGCTCAGCAACTGCGAGGAGACAGCCAGAGAATGGGGATTTTCTGAGATTTACCTCCACGTTCTGGAAAATAATCACGCGGCGCGACAGTTGTACTATCAAGCCGGCTATCGCTTGCAACAGGCGGATTGGAATTGGACTGGTTGGCTGTTCTGCCAGCCGCGCCGGCTGTTTTTACGCAAGCAGATTTCGCTATCCTAAGCTAAGTATTTGAATTGATCGTGGGGAATTGGGGATTCGCCAAGAAAAAGGAAAAAATAGCTCTTCTTTCCTTCTATTGTGAATCAATGGAATGGGAATGGGGAATTATTGATGAATTTTAGTTTGCTCTTAAGCCCGATCGCACAACCCACTAAAATTAGTTTGATCGAGCGATTAAAAGGGCGGGTTTTTGAGATTGTCAATTATTGGCAGATATTTTTCGTGAGGGGAGCCCCTACCGTATTAGGCGTAATCGACCGGACATGATATTATATCAAATGCGGTAGCCTCGTCGGGCGTAAAATCCCGTCAATAATCACGGACGCTGCAACAGGAATTAATCGAATTAATCTGCGTTAATCTGTGTTTATCTGCCCACATCTGCGGTTTTTTTTTTTTAATCTCGAACCGCAGATGACAAGGGATTGACGCAGATTCACGCCGATAATAAGAGATTTATGAATAATCCCGATGCTAAGCTGTTGTGCATTTAAAACGCATATTGGTATAATATAACATAATGATATTGAGAAAAAGTTAATGCCTGCTAAA
>NZ_JAUBPT010000219.1:0-10770 GCF_036700905.1 Microcoleus sp. S13_C3
CCTAAGTATTTTTACTTATTCATTCGGGCCTAGCAATGTACTATACTATGTAGTGTTATTGAAGTGCGGAGTGTGGGGTAGATGGAAAATATGAAATGTGCGATCGCAGTTTAGCTTTTCCGTTTTTACCCGTTGCCGAAATTCCCGGTTTCATCGAACAAAGCCGAACCATCGCACAGCGTGCTGCTGTGCGTTTGTTTCGGCAAAGAATTAGAGAAATTTTGATAAGCCAAAGTTAAGGCAACAATCTGACTTAGTTTAGTTGAAAAACTAGCAAATTAATTTAACTTACATCAGCGTTAATCAGCCTTCATCTGCGGTTTAAAAAAGCTTTAATTTCGCTCTAAAATCAATTGATAAATTGCTGCACTCTCTGCCAAACTCTTTCTAGCAAATCTGGTGCGCTAACATCAAACCATTCAATTTCCGAATAAGCCCGAAACCAAGTCCCCTGTCTCTTCGCAAATTGCCGGGTGTGCAAAATTGTTAATTCTTTAGCTTCTTCAAGCTTAATGTCGCCAGCCAAATATTGTTTCATTTCCTGGTATCCCAGCGTGTTCAACAATGGCAAGTCGCAGCCGTATTTTTTACACAAATATTCTACTTCAGCTATCCAACCGCGTTCTAGCATTTGTTCGGTGCGCTGTTTGATACGATCGACCAAAACATCGATCGCGCAATCCAACCCAATTTGTAAAATAGGATAATTGGGAGGATTTTCGCCCTGCTGTTCGGAAATAGGGCGACCGGTCGCATAAAATACTTCCAGTGCTCTTAAAGTTCTTACTGGGTCATTGAGGTGAATTTTCTCAGCGGCAGAGCGATCGACCTGCTGCAACATCGCGTAACATTGAGATTGTCCGAGTTCCGCAAGTTGCGATCGCAATTCGGGCATCGGTGCTACCCTCGGAATTTTTAAACCGCGCACGATCGATTTAATATATAAGCCCGTCCCTCCAACCAACAACAGAGGAGGAGACAGCGGAAAATCGACAGCAGCAATTAAATTTTGAGCTTGTTCCTGGTAATCTGCTAGTGTCAGAGTTTGTGTCGGATCGCAGATGTCAATTAAGTGATGCGGTACACAAGTGCGATCGGCCGCCGTCGGTTTTGCGGTTCCGATGTCAAATTCGCGGTACACTTGACGGGAGTCCGCACTTAGAATCGAAGATTGCAGTCGCCCCGCCAAAGCCAAAGCCACCCCCGACTTCCCCGTCGCCGTCGCCCCACAAATCGTAATTAATCTAGGCATAAGCTGTCGCACATTTCCCTATAAAAACTCTCAAATCCTCTCCTCTCCATGCTTTCCCCTCTCTCCTACACTGATTCACAGCGATCGGCCAGGGCATTCCTCCAGCAATCTCAAAACTATTCCTCTCCCTCCCCCCGATAAATTTCCCTTCAGAAAGCCCTAGCATCGCCTTTAACGGTTTTGTGCTATAATTTTAGGAGTTTTCCCATTTTAGAAGCTTTCGGGGCTTTAGGCCTCATTATTGGAGCTATTTTTGTATGACCAGCAGCTACAGCGCCGACCAGATTCAAGTTCTCGAAGGTCTCGAAGCAGTCCGTAAACGACCGGGGATGTACATCGGTACCACCGGCCCGCGAGGACTCCACCATCTAGTTTACGAGGTTGTGGACAATTCCATTGATGAGGCGCTGGCTGGCCACTGCACTCACATCGAGATTGACATCAACGCCGACGGTTCCGTTACCGTGACAGACGACGGCCGGGGTATTCCGACCGGCATCGTTGCCAAGACTGGCAAATCGGGAATAGAAACAGTAATGACTGTACTCCACGCCGGCGGTAAATTTGGCGGTGGTGGCTACAAGGTTTCTGGAGGATTGCACGGTGTAGGTATTTCTGTTGTTAACGCGCTGTCCGAGTGGGTAGAAGTGACCGTTTGGCGCGACCAAAAAGAACATTTACAGCGCTACGAAAGAGGCAATCCAGTTACTGAACTTACTGCCAAGCCCAACAAAGGCACTCGCACCGGCACTTCAGTTTCTTTCTTGCCTGATACTCAAATATTTAGCACTGGCATTGAATTTGATTACACTACACTCGCGGGGCGCTTGCGAGAATTGGGTTACTTGAATGCGGGCGTGAGAATTACGTTTAGCGACCACCGTTTGGAACTGCTCAAAAGTAGCGAACCTCGCATCGAAACATACTGTTACGAGGGCGGAATCAAGGAATATATCGCCTACATGAACCGCGAAAAGCAGCCTCTGCACGAAGAAGTGATTTACGTGCAAGGCGAACGCAATAACGTGCAAATAGAAGTGGCTTTGCAGTGGTGCGTCGATGCTTTTAGCGACAACGTTCTAGGTTTTGCTAACAACATTCGGACGATCGACGGTGGCACGCACTTAGAAGGTTTGAAGGCTGTTTTGACGCGGACGATGAATTCGATCGCCCGCAAGCGCAACAAAATCAAAGAAAACGAGCCCAACCTCGCCGGCGAAAACGTTCGCGAAGGTTTGACAGCAGTCATTTCTGTCAAAGTCCCAGACCCGGAATTTGAAGGCCAAACTAAAACTAAACTGGGCAATACCGAAGTCCGGGGAATTGTCGATTCCTTGGTAGGCGAAGTATTGACAGAATATTTGGAGTTTCGCCCCCAAGTAGCCGACGCTATTTTGGAAAAAGCAATTCAGGCATTTAAGGCTGCTGAAGCAGCCCGTCGTGCCCGCGATTTAGTCCGCCGCAAATCAGTCTTAGAATCGTCTCCTTTGCCTGGAAAATTAGCGGACTGTAGCTCCAGAGACCCCGCCCTGTCTGAGATATACCTGGTCGAAGGCGATTCCGCGGGGGGCTGTTTTTTTTCATTTCAAGAAATAAAATTAGCTGACGGCACCACAAAAACTATCAAACAGATAGTTGACGAACAAGCAGAAGGTAAAGAACACTTTTGCTACACCATTCGCGAGAGTGGAAACATCGGGTTTGAGCGAATAACTAATGCTCGGATGACTAAAGCAAATGCTGAAGTTGTCAAACTGACATTAGACAATGGGGAGACAATAACTTGCACTCCCGACCATCCATTCATGTTGCGGGATGGCACTTACAAAGCAGCAGCCCTGCTGACACCGGAAGATTCATTAATGCCGTTCCACTGCAAGTTGTCGGAAAAAACCAAACAGGGTCAGGGACTTAACGGTTACGAAATGGTTTGGAATCCCAACAGTGATAAGTGGATTTACACCCATCTTTTAGCGGATTTCTACAACCTGAAACACGGCGTTTATCTCGCATCTGACGGCAATCACCGCCACCACGTTGATTTCAATAAACTCAACAACAATCCGACAAATATTCAGCGAATGTCGGCTGAGGATCACTTGGCTTTACACCGCGCGAACCTTGAGAAAACCTTGCACAGGCCCGATGTCATTGAAAAGAGCCGTCAAGCTCACATGACTGATGAATTTCGGGCGATGATGAAAGAGCGGATGCGGCAGCCTGAAACGCGACAAATTCTTTCGGAACAGGCGAAAGCTCAGTGGGAAGATGAAGAGTATAAAGCTTACATGACGAGCAAGTGGCGGGAGTTTTACGATACTGATGAAACTTATCGCCAGCAGAATAATGAACTGCTGAACCAAGCCCAGCAAGAGTATTGGAGTTCCGAAGAAAACCGTTTGGCTCAGTCGGAACGGGTTCGCAATCATTTTGCTAACAATCCTGAAGCGCGGGAGACTAATTCGCAATTTGCGAAAGAGCAGTGGCAAGATGAGAATTTGTTGGAGTGGCGGCGCGAAAAAACTAAGGAACAGTGGACGCCGGAGTTTCGCCAGAAACGTAAAGAAGCTTTGAACGAAACTTATTACCGCAAAACTCTTGAAGCTTTGAAGGCTGTTGAGATGAAAATGGGCTGGATTGATGTTGATTATTACAATATCTACCGCCGCACGAAAAAAGATAAGTGTTTGTTGAAGTATGAGAGTTTTTGCGATCGCTACTTTAATGGTGATGCACTATATGCTCGCCAAGCGGTTCGGAATTACAACCACCGGGTTGTCAAGATCGAAGCTGTAGAGGAACGCTACGATGTCTACGACATCGAAGTGCCCAACAGTCACAACTTTGCATTAGGGGCGGGAATTTTTGTCCATAACAGTGCCAAACAAGGGCGCGATCGCCAATTCCAAGCAATCCTGCCTTTGCGCGGTAAAATTCTCAACATTGAGAAAACCGACGACGCCAAAATCTACAAAAATAACGAAATTCAATCGTTAATTACAGCCCTGGGTTTGGGCATCAAAGGCGAAGAATTCGATCCGGGTCAATTGCGGTACCACCACATCGTAATTATGACTGACGCTGACGTAGATGGTGCTCACATCCGCACGCTGTTGCTGACTTTCTTCTACCGCTATCAGCGGGCACTTGTAGAACAAGGTTACATCTATATTGCTTGTCCTCCTCTCTATAAAGTGGAACGGGGACGCAATCATTACTACTGTTACAGCGATCGCGAAATGAACAATCTCATCCGCAATGAATTTCCGGCGAATGCTAATTACACCATTCAGCGGTTCAAAGGTTTGGGTGAAATGATGCCGACACAGTTGTGGGATACGACGATGAACCCAGAAACTCGGACGCTGAAACGGGTGGAGATTGAAGACGCTGCTGAGGCCGATCGCATCTTTACGATCTTAATGGGCGATCGTGTCGCCCCCCGCCGCGAATTCATTGAAACCTACGGCCCCAAACTCAACCTCCTCGACTTGGACATCTAAGTTAGTTGACAGTTGACAGTTGACAGTTGACAGTTGTTTGCTGGCGAGGATGAGTCATTAGTCATTAGTCATTAGTTAGTGGCTGATGACTGATGACTACTGACTACTGCCAACTGCCAACTGCCAACTGACTACTGACGACTGACTACTGCCAACTTTTGTTATAAAAATTAATACAATCTCTCATCAAATCGATCTAAGGTAAACACTTAGGTAAATTTTAGATTTTTGGCGCATCCATCAGCTAACACAAAAATAGAAGGTTGGACAAATATAGCATGAGCATCAATTTAGCGACCAAATTGCGTGAGGGAACCAAAAAGTCCCACACAATGGCAGAAAACGTCGGTTTTGTCAAGTGTTTTTTAAAAGGCGTTGTAGAAAAAACTTCTTACCGGAAGTTAGTAGGAAACCTCTACTTTGTCTACTCGGCAATGGAAGAGGAAATGGAACGCCAAAAGCAGCATCCGGTTGTTTCAAAAATTTACTTTTCTGAGTTGAATCGCAAACACAGCTTAGAGCAAGATTTATTTTACTACTACGGTGCGAATTGGCGCGAACAAGTAGCCCCCTCAGCCGCAGCTAAAGCTTATGTGGAGCGAATTCGCGAGATTTCGGCGACCGCACCGGAACTGTTAGTAGCTCACTCTTACACTCGCTACCTTGGCGATTTATCCGGCGGACAAATCCTGAAGGGAATTGCCCAGCGCGGGATGAATCTTTCCGACGGAGAAGGCACTGCTTTCTATGAATTCCAGGATATTCCTGATGAAAAAGAATTCAAGGGTAACTACCGTCAGGCAATGAATGAACTGCCGATTGACGAAGCAACAGCAGAGCGAATTGTTGACGAAGCTAATGCAGCTTTTGGCATGAACATGAAGATGTTTATGGAGTTAGAGGGCAATTTGATAAAAGCAGTTGGTCAGATGCTTTTCAATACCCTGACTCGGAAGCGCGGCGGTGCTAGTACCGAATTGGCTACTGCTGATTGAGTTAAAGCTCACTGCAGATAATTTGAGCCTCGTTTAAGAGGAAAAACTTAAATCCTGGGGGTTTGATGGCTGCTTTTACAGTCACCAAATCTCCGGGATTTTGCATGGTGTTTGAATTGCGGGCGATCGACTTTTTAACTCATATCGTTTCCGGTTGTATCGGAATGATTTAACCGCAGAGGGCGCAGAGAACGCAGAGGGAGAGAATACAGAGAGGAATAATTCCGATGCTACCGGATTTGATATCACAATTCAACACTATCACCTTCCCACGCCGCGCTCAGGAGGCTCCTCGTCCGGGACAGGCAAAGAACTGGGCCTTACCTGCCGCTCCAAATACTTGCTCAAAGCGTAAGCGATATCTCCACGAGTCATCGGCTTCAAAGGATTAATCTTATTAGTTGCCAGCTCAACATTAACAAACCCTTCATAAAGTGCAGTAGCCAAAGACTTTCTAGCCCAATTAGGAATTTCGGCTGCATCTGGATACTTAGCTAAAATTTCGGAAATGCTGGGTTCGGGAAACTGAAAAACCCCGTAAGCTTGAGCAAAAATCGCCAAAGCTTCAGCGCGAGTCACCCTTTGATTGGGGAAAAACATTCCGTCGCGATATCCACTCATCGTTCCCGTTTTCAAAACAGTTTGAATCGCACTGTAAGCCCAGTAACTCTTCGGTACGTCCGGCAATTCCCTATCCGGTTTCTGAGCGGTTTTCCGGCGTTCCAAACCAAAAGTTTTCACTAAAATCACCGCCAAATCGGCGCGACTGACAAGGCCATCAGCATTAAAATTACCACTAGCATCTTTATTCATCAATCCGGCACTCACAACCCGATCGATCGGGTCAATTATTTGTTGAGATTGAACCGCCATTGGGACTCCTTGCATTAGCGCGATTGCCAAAAAAATACTCACTAACTTTTTCACGATTTTAATCCTTTCTGTCGCTAAAACCATCATGAAAACAGCAGTAATATTTTTTCTGGTTCCATCAGTATTATTCTGTGGTTTCGGCGGTGCGCTAGATTTGGGGATTATATATTAAAATCAAACATTTGCTTCCGGCAAAGCGCCCTGCATTTTACCCAACCAATCAATCAAATTATCCAATTGCTTTTGGGCCGTCAAAACCGCCATACCTCGAATAGTAACCTTCCCCTTGCTGTAGACAAAACGAGAGCGCAAATGTTCCGGCAAATTAGCCTTGAGCAAATTCCAAGCAGGCTCTTCCATCGCAGTTTCCAAAACTATGTTCTGCTTATTCTCCGGCTTAATCCGAGAAAAACCGATTTTTTTAGCGATTTGTTTGAGTTCGACCACACGGATAAGTTGCTGGGCTGGCAGAGGAATTGGCCCATAACGATCGCACCAATCAGCCTGAATCTGCTTTAACTCTTCTGAGTTATTAGCAGAAGCCACAGACCGGTAAGCGCTCATCTTTTGATCCAAATCTGCGATGTAATCGGCAGGAATAAACGCCGTCAAAGTGAGGTCAATTTGGGCGTCCTCAACTTTCGGAATTTCCTGACCCTTAATTTCGCGAATAGCCTCCTCTAACATTTCAGCATACAAATCAAAACCGATCGCCTCCATTTGACCAGATTGTTCAGTACCCAAAACATCACCCGAACCGCGAATTTCCATATCTCGGACAGCCAACTGATAGCCCGATCCCAACTGCGCGAACTCTTGAATAGCCCGCAGCCGCTGCCTTGCAGCATCAGAAAGTTGGTTCTGCTTGGGGTAAAACAGCCAAGCATGAGCTTGAATCCCCGCGCGTCCCACCCGTCCCCGCAACTGGTAAAGCTGACCCAAACCAAACTTCTGCGCGTCTTCAATTAAAATGGTATTGACTCGCGGAATATCCAAACCCGACTCAATAATCGTCGTGCACACCAAAATATCAAACTCCGCCGCGCTGAAAGTCAGCATGATGGATTCTAGTTCCGAAGCCTCCATTTGACCGTGGGCGATCGCAATTCTGGCAGACGGTACCATCTCCTGCAACTGAACGGCCAACTCATCAATCCCCTCAATTCGCGGCACCACGTAAAAAACCTGACCGCCCCTATCCAATTCTTGACGAATTGCCGATCGCACCACTTCCGGGTTATAGGGAGCCAAATGCGTCTGAATCGGGCGCCTGGAAGGAGGCGGAGTCGAAATCAAACTCATCTCGCGAATCCCCGACAGCGACATATACAAAGTCCGGGGAATCGGCGTTGCTGTCAAAGTCAGAACATCTACCTCTGTTTTGAGAGATTTAATTGCTTCCTTTTGCTTAACCCCAAACCGCTGTTCTTCATCCACCACCAACAAGCCCAAATCCCGAAATTTAATCGCCTTGCTCAAAACAGCTTGAGTACCGACAATCACATCTAATTCCCCAGTCGCCAAACGCTTGTGAATCTCCCGGCGCTCGGTTTCAGTGCGAAAGCGATTGAGCAAACCAACTTCGATCGGATAAGGGGAAAAACGCTCCGAGAGCGTGTGATAGTGCTGTTGGGTCAAAATCGTCGTCGGAGCGAGCAAAGCCACCTGCTTGCCCGCCGTAACCGCCTTAAAAATCGCTCTCAGAGCCACTTCTGTCTTACCAAAACCGACATCGCCGCAGACCAAGCGATCCATCGGTCGATCGCCCTCCATGTCGCGTTTGACATCCTGAGTTGCCTTCAACTGATCCGGCGTTGGCTGGTAAGGAAAAGAATCCTCTAATTCTTGTTGCCAAGGCATATCAGGAGGAAAAGCGTAACCCGTTTGTTTAGCTCTTTTAGCATAAAGATTCAGCAAATCCACTGCCAATTTCTTAACAGCTTTGCGAACCTTAGTTTTAGTTTTTTCCCAAGTTTGACCTGTCAGCTTGTTGAGATCCGGTACTTTATCGCCTACAGTCCGAAACCTGGACAAAGCGCCTAATTGATCTGCCGCCACTCTCAGAGTACCGTCAGCGTATTGAATCAATAAATATTCGCGAGTTTCTCGATCGATCGTCAAACGTTCCAACTTGATAAATTTGCCCACTCCGTGCTGGCGGTGAACCACATAATCACCAGGGCTTAATTTATTCGGATCTACTTGCTTAGAAGCAGCGCGACGGCGCTTGCGGACGTAGCTAAAAGTAGCGAGAGAATGCTGACCGTAAAATTCCCGATCGGTAATTAAAACAATCCGAAAAGTCGGCAGAATAAAACCTTCCAATTCTGCCAGCCCGCTGTACTTCAAAGCAACCGGAACGTGCTGCAATTGCAACTTGTCGATCGCCAAATAATCGCGCGGATTCACCACAAACTGAGCCGGACAGTCGTGTTCCGACAGCAGAGAAACCGATCGGCTGGGTTGAGCCGAAACCAGAAAAATGGTAAAACCCCGATCGCGCTCTTCCCTGAGCATTTGAGACAGCTTCGCAAATTGGTGAGGCATCACCGGCACAGGGCGAGAAGCCAAATTAATCGCAGACGGTAGCTGGTCGCCCTCCGCAGAGCTTTGAAGTTTTTTAGCCGTAGAATCTTCTGCCAATTCTGAAAGTTCTAGCCTCTCGAAAGCTGCGACATCTGCCATAGATTCAGCAAAAGTGCGGTGAATTTTTGGAACTTTCAAATTAGCAATTGGCAATTTTTCTGTTTCCTCACCAGTAACTGCCGATTCCCGATTGCAATTATTCCACTGTTCCTGTGCATTCTCATACCAGCGGTCGCTGTGACCTTCGCACCCTTGGGGTTCGTCAATAACAACTAAAGTATTTTCACTTAAATAATCCAACAAAGATGCAGGTTGCTCGAACGCTAAACCCAACAGCCTGCGGACAAATTTTTCGGCTTCATTTGCCGCATCATTTTCGGGATTGAAAGAGCCTAGGTGGTTGATTGCGTCAAGCTTTTTTTCAGATAAAACTGCTTTAATAATTGTGTTAAAATTAGTAGGAGTTAAAACTAATCGATCGACCTTATCAAGCGATCGCTGCGAAGACGGGTCGAACTCCCGAATTTGCTCCAAATCATCTCCGAACCATTCCAGCCGCACTGGCAACTCAGCCGCCACCGGAAATACATCGACAATATCCCCCCGGCGACTCCACTGGCCCTCCATTTCCACCAGAGTCACTCGATCGTACCCCATCGAGGCAAGTTGACGGTCAAGGATCTTCGAGTCTTGAACCGCACCTCGCTTCAGCGTCAGACAGTAGGGTTCAAAAGCAGCAGGCGGCGGCAAGTGAGACTGGAGAGCTCTTTCGGTAGCTACAATCGCGATCGGCTTAGAATTAGCGTTTGTTTCTCGTTTCTCGACCAAATCCGCCAGCACCTGCATTTGTCCCCAAGTCATTTCGTTCTCGTCGGAGTAAGATAGCTCGTAGGGCGAAGCCTCCGAAGTTGGGTAAAAATGCACAGTCTGCCAGCCCATAGCCTCCAGCCCTGCCACCCAGCGGCCCGCTTCTTCTAGAGTGGCCGTCACTACCAGTAAACTCCGCCCTTCTTGTTGTGCGAGGGCGGAAGCTACTAAACCTTTGGGCAACCGGGCGATGCCGTTGAGTTGCAAGCAGCGATGGCGCTTGAGCTTGTTGAGGAGTTCTGTGGCTAGGGGCGATCGCCCCAGGGTACGAATTATTGAAGAGAAAGTCATGCGCTTTTAATTTTAATCCCTGATCGGCGAAGGCTCTTTCCCTTTGCCTGTTAAGGAGATTGTACGACAAACATCCTTGACATCCTCCCCGCCGTAGAACGGCGAGGATTCCCAAGACTCACGACTTAGGTTTCTGCTTCTTTCCCGATACGGGGATTTCGCAACTGCCCTTCAACCCTATGGTTGTCAAGTCTTACGTTCGCTCCACAGACTGATACGGCAAGTCCTGCCGCCAAAATGTTATTTGCCGCGTTGATATCTCGGTCGTGTTTAGTCCCGCATTCCGGACATTCCCACTCCCGCACATTCAACAGCATTTTATCTACTATAGAACCCATTTGACATCTTTTACGGTCTTGTGGTAGCGTGACCGTAAAAGCATTATCCAGTAGCAGCCATGCCT
>NZ_JAUBPT010000008.1:0-9204 GCF_036700905.1 Microcoleus sp. S13_C3
ACTGAGGGATAACCGCTCCCATGCTCCCGATGAAGTAAGAAGCAAATGTCGAGACTTGTCTAGTATTTGTGTAGCAGAACAGTTAATTCCGATGTTGTTGGGCGAAGATGTATTGGCGATCGTCGATGCACTTTTAACTGCCTTGAAAGAAGGTTGTAGCGAAGACGAATTAGCCAGTGCAGTCACTTATGCTGCTGCCCTCCGCGTAGCCCGGTTTAATACGAATAACGACCACAGCGACTGGAATTCAGCGCACCATCCCTTTACCTTTGCGAATGCGGTGCATCAAGGATTGCGACGATCGCCTTCAGTAGAGTTGCTGCGGGGAGTTTTCGATGCAGCGATCGGCGTATATCTCAACCGTTTCTTAAATGTACCGCCTGCGCGACTTCCCGAACCAACAGATGTAGTTGAGAATCCAGAGGAATTGCTCAAACAACTGCCAGACTTGTTGGACAGACAGCAACAGGTGAATCAAGTCGGTAAATTAGTTGCCAAATACTTATATAGCGGTGGCAAATCGGAACGGTTGATGGCAGTTTTAGGAAAACTGATGCTGCGGGAAAATCGGGATTTCCACGTTATTCAGCAGGTAGAAGTGGCATTTCGCCAGTATGCTTTATTAGAGAATGCGGGCGATCGCATTGTGGTATTAGTAGCGGCGGCAAGGTATTTAGCCGCCCATGCCCCGACAGTGCGATCGCAAGCACAAACTTATCAAATGGCCGATCGATTGCACCGGGGCGATCGCTTATTTGAGGAGTCACCGGAAGTATAGCTTCTCGTCATAACTCACATCTTGCACCAATATCAATAATCCTTTTTTGGGCGGGATCTCCTGCCCACTCCACAAGAAAACTCATTGAGCAGAACCCTACATTCCCATCAGGTTGATTCACTGGGTGTGGGATGTAGGGTGTGGGAGCCCACGCGTAAATAAAGTGCAAGCCGCTATACAGTTCGTGGCGTCTGGGATTAAAATAAGGAGGCTCTTATGTTTCGTTTAGACAGGGATTCCAACCCCGTCTAAACGAGTGCTCCCAAATCTCCAGATTTGGAAGGGGTTTTAAACCCTTACTGCTTTTAGTCGTGGGCAGAGGACGGAAGCATTTCTCCTGCCTCCTGTCCTCTGCCTTCAGGAGATAAAATGAAACCCGAATTCAATTTTTTTCAGCATTGGTATCCTCTTTCGCCAGTCAAAGATTTAGATCCCAAGCAACCAACATCTGTGACACTTCTGGGACTGCGTTTAGTCATCTGGAAACCAAAATCATCTGAAACTTTCCAAGTGTTTTTAGATCGATGTCCGCATCGGCTTGCTCCCCTAAGTGAGGGTCGCATTGATGACGAAACAGGGAATTTAATGTGTAGCTATCATGGTTGGCAATACGATCGGCAAGGAATTTGTACTCATATTCCCCAAGCGGAAAATCCAGAACTTGTAAGCAAGAATAAAGAAAATCTGTGTGCTGTAGCACTACCAGTTCGTCAGCAACAGGATTTACTCTGGATTTGGCCAGATGCAAAATCAAGCCAACAAGCTACCGATACACCATTGCCTTTGTCACCGCAAATAGATGCAACTAAAGGCTTTGTTTGGTCTTCTTTTGTACGAGATTTAGAATATGATTGGGAAACCCTTGTGGAAAATTTGGCAGATCCGAGTCATGTTCCTTTTGCTCATCACGGCGTGCAGGGCAATCGCAAACAAGCAAGACCGCTCCCGATCAAAATTGTGCAATCAACAGCCAATTTGATTGAAGCGACTATAGGAACAGATGTACAAAGAACAATCACTTTTGAACCACCTTGTCGCTTGGAGTATGGGTTCAGTTTTAACGATGGCAGCAAACAGTTTGGACTTATCACCTACTGTATACCTGTATCTCCAGGTAAGTCCAGAATAGTCGCTTCTTTTACCCGTAACTTTGGCAAAACACTCCATCATCTCACACCCCGTTGGTGGGATCACATCAGCAATCGCAATCTGCTTCTTGATGGAGATATGGTTCTTCTACAGCAGCAAGAATATTTTCTCCAACAAACACAATCTACCCAAAGCTGGACAACTGCCTATAAGCTACCTACAAGTGCAGACCGTTTAGTAATAGAGTTTAGGAATTGGTTCGATCGCTATTGTCACGGACAACTACCTTGGAGCGAAGTTGGAATCAATGTTCCACCAACACGGAATATCAATAGCGATCGCGAACAAACCCTCGATCGCTACAAACAACACACCCAACATTGTCGTAGCTGTCGAGAAGCACTTTTGATTGTGCAACGCTTGCAAGCAGTGCTTTTAATCTACTTTGCTATTACTGTTTCCGCTGTTGCTCTCCTTCCCGATAGATTGCAACTGACTCTGGGTTTACCCTTAATTGTGACAGCACTATTAGGTCTAGGAGCTTACGCTTGGCTGAGATTCTGGCTTCGTCCGAAATTTTACTTTGTGGACTACATCCATGCGGACAGATAGAAGCGTTCATGCTTGGAAAAACTATTAGCTTGCTTAATTTGTTAGATAAAGTTATCACTAGATTAGCGGGTTCTCATGAACTTGCGGTGATATTTTTATCTAATTAGAAAAGCAAGCTAATACGCTTCTCGAAAATTATCAAAGTTTGAAAAGCCATATCCTTGTCGCATAATTAACTTAATTCGATTATTGATTCCTGAGATCACTCCACTTGTTGTGCGATTAAGAAAGTAATTACAAATCCCTTCAAAATGATTAACAATTGTCGAAGTTGATTCTTGGAAAAATATTTGCACATAATTCAGCCAATCCTTGAACTCTGTCTGAGCTATTTTGACGATCATCTTGGTCTCAATACGGTTCAGATAAGAATAATCTGATTTCCTTTCACAAGTCGGGAACTCTGATAAATGCGTGAAATGAAATTCGTCTGAAAGCGCTAACTGAACCGTATTGAGTCATAAGGCACTTCTTCAGTAAATAATTGCCCCGATCATTTCTTGGAAATTATCCCCTTGTCATCAATTTTCAAATCTGTCTTGGGAAAATCGCTCTTGGTCAAACGGTCAATCAACCCCACAGTCCTAAAATTGTTATCAACAGTCGGCACACCTCGCCCGTCAAGTTGGATGGGGATAATCTTACCAGAAACAAAATCCCCTTGCGGAGTCATTTTCACATCCAAAATTAGAGATTTACCGAGTGCTCCGGCTGTGGACAAAGTGCGATAACCCAAAAAATTTCCCAGAGAATAAGCAATCAATTTACCTTTATAAAGCTCCATAGCTCTGGTAACGTGCGGGCCATGTCCCAAAATCAAATCTGCTCCCGCATCAATCATCGTCCGCGAAAACAAAACCATATTTCCCCGGTTTTCTCCGTAAAAGAACTCAGTTTTATTTCTCACATTCAGAGCTCCCGTTCCTTCAGCTCCAGCATGAACTGATATCACTACAATATCAGCGTTTTGCTTGGCTTTTTTGACAACTTCGGATCCCGCTTTCAGTTCCAGCAAGGAATTGTGAACTTCGCCGTAGTTGCTGAAACCGATAAAGGCAAACTTGACACCCTTGACATTTTGATAAACAATTTGACCTCTTTTACCAACAGCCTTCATGCCATTGCTGTCGATGTTTTTAATCGTGTCATTAAATCCCTGCTCGTTAAAATCGTAAGAGTGATTGTTGGCAACATTCAAAATATCAAAACCAACATCTTTGAAAATTTTTGCATAACTTGGAGGCGTCCGAAAGGCAAACAGCATTCGTCCGCCACCTGCTTTGGAACTGTAAGGATAATCGGTCATCGTGCTTTCAAAATTGCCAAACAGAATATCAGCTCCTTTGAGGTACGGTTTTACCGACTCTAATAACATCTCTTTTTTTGCCGGCAGTTTGTTGTAGGGATAATTTGTGCCGGGGATCATGTCACCAACTGCTTTGATGCTAACAGTGGCGGGTACAGTGGCGGGTACAATGGCAGGTTTTTTGGCAGCCGGGGAGGGCGATTTTGGATCGGGAAGGGGTTTGGCTGCGGGTGTCGAGCTCACTTCTTGTACTGCAGGCTTTGACGTTGGAGGGTGATTAGTAGCGGTGGGTGAGGATTTGTAAAGTTGAGAAGCCAGCACAAGGCCGGATATCGGTACGAGAATTAGACTCAGAACACCGACTGACAGCCCAGATTTTTTAGTTTTAGTGCCTGCTAATTCTGGCTGCGGTGATGGCTTTTGCTGCCTTTGGTTTGGGGGTTTTCGAGTAGGGATTTTAGGGGGTTGGGGCGGAGATTTTTCTGGTGTTTGAGGGGGCGCAGTTGTGACATTTTGAGTTTTTTCTAGCTTCGGCAAAGTCACAGGAATGGGAGAAGCGGCTACACTAGCTGCTACTGCTGCACTCGCAGCTACTGCGGCATTCACGGCAACTAACGGACTCACTGCTGCGGAAGTCAAGCGTTTTTTTAATTCTACCGTCTGAGTCCAAGCGGGCAATTGCTGGCCGCCCCGCCGCCCGTAAATTGTCACTGAGTCAACGTTATTTGGTTGCAGTCGCTGCAACCCTTTGACTGCGACTCGGAGACAGGCTTCTTCTGCGGGTAAATGTTCTGCTTCCAGCAGCAGGTGCAGGGTGTCATTTTCCCGGCTGGCTTTAGCCGTGACGCCGAAGCTTTGGAGTGCTTGGCCGATCAGAAATGCGATCGCCCTGGCATCGCCTTCTTTTGCTAAATTTAAAATATCTTGTTGGCTCACAAACGCCTCTACTCTCACACTAGAAATTTAGCTCGATCTTATATCAAATTTGGCGGCACAGCATTAAATACCGCTCGATTTAACTTAAGTAAGTGGGTACAAATAAACAAAACCTTGGCAGAGGACGCCTGCGTGAAAGGGTCTACTCGCTCTCACTATAGCTCCTAACTAAATCCGACCCTATTTTTACAAGATAGTATGATTTTTGGCGCTTGCTAGCTGACTACAATATTTCCTAACGGTTATTTTAGTCGATCGCCCAAACACTTCGGGAGCATCTCACCTTTGCAGCCCTCCGCTAGAAATTGGAGTTTTGAGTTTTGAGGCAGGAGGCAGGAGGAAGAAGGAAAGAGGAAGAAGGAAAGAGGAAGAAGGAAGGAGCCAGAAGAAGGAAGGAGCCAGAAGAAGGAAGGAGCCAGAAGAAGTATTTTTACAAATATGAGATGCTCCCAACACTTCTATCCGGCATAATTGCCCCCTTCAAATTAACATCGGTCAAATCAGCGCTCTCTTTCTTACAGCATTTTGGGTAAATAAAACTGGTTTGTGAGCGTCGAGAGTGCGTCTGGAATGTACTGAAAATATGCGGTTTAGCAGCGAAGAATTAACGAAAAAACCGAGTTTCTCGTTACCAGTGCCAATGCCCCTGTCCCACTTCCGCCCAAATTCACACAAAAACGATCGACCCGCAGGCTCGGAAGCTTGTTAAAATTTTGGTCAAGCCACGCTATTGGTGAGAAATCGACGGCTAGCCACAATCGTCTGCTAACGCCCCCGCAATGCTGCGCTGCGGGGCCTGCACTGCACACTGCACGTAGATGAGATTAGCTGCAATCAACTTTCGGGATGCCGCTGCTAAAGTCGCGGCCGCCGATGTAGTTGTTCGTTTTAAACTAATTAAACTAATTATTTAAAGGAGTTGCACGTCAATGACACAATTGTGCTTATAATATCTGGCTCGGTGCCCTCTCAAACCAGGGTTTTTCGCTAGTCTGGTGCTATTTGTAAGTTAGTTAAGCCCATAGCAGCTAGGATCGAGCTAACTCAAGGTTAAACTAAAGCTCGTCATGCGGCGTTGCCTCTCAAAACCCGGATTGAGTCTTATGGCGCATTACCGCTCCTCTGTATGTTTGTTCACCTGCATTGCCTGTCTGGGCGCTGCGTTCAGTCCAAGTGCGGACGGAAAGCACCAGGTACTCAATGCCTCTGCGCGTGCTGTTTCCCAAGAAATTGCTCAGGCGAACTCTCCCCCGGACGATCGCCAAGATTCCAAGCCTCCAAAACCGTCTCCAGCGCCCGATAAAAACAAATCTCAGCCGTCCAAAACGTCCAAATCTAATTCTAAGATCCCGAAATCGGTATCCAATTTTATCGTCACTTTGTCTCGTCAGCGGGGGTTCTTAATGTTGGGTTTGGCAGCAGTTGTCGTCACGGCAGCGGCAGTATTTATCATGCTCAAATTAGTTAGCAGTGACGAGTCAAATTATTCTAAGCGAAGACGGGGAAGATTTGATCGCCACAACCAAAGAAACTCTCAATTTACTAATCCCGATTCTCCTATAAACTCGCACGAAATTAGACCGCAAGAGAATTCTTCTGGAGGACAATCGCTGTCAGCCTTGCCCTACCCTTTTGGTTTGCCAAAAAACTACAGTATCGAGAGCAGCGATCGACCTTTACCGTTTATCCTGGAATCCGGGGAACCCGAATCCCAGAATGCAGCAGTCGAGGGCGATCGAATCAATTCCGACACCCCGCCCTTGGAAACTCATAGCAATGGGTACAGCAACACAGGTTTCAACATTCCCGAAACAACTAATCAAACCGATTCCCTAGCGAAGAAGAAAGGTATTGCCCTTCCCGAAACGGATGGTAGACCTAAAGTTGATATTATTGAAGCACTGATTGAAGATTTGCAGCACCTAAATCCGGCAAAGAGGGGCAAAGCAATTTGGGAACTCGGCCAGCGGGGAGATTCCAGAGCAGTTGAGCCCTTGCTCGATTTGCTAGCAAATTCCGACTCCAAGCAGTACAGTTTAATTTTGGCAAGTCTCTCGGAAATTGGCATTCGTACTCTCAAACCAATGAATAATGCGTGGTCAATTTCGCTGCAAAATGAAAATCCCGAAGTGCGTAAAAATGCAATTCGCGACTTGACGCGGATTTATGAATTGGTGAATCAAATCAGTTACTTGTTGCACCGTGCGACGGACGATCCAGATCCAGAAGTTCAGGAAACGGCTCGCTGGGCAATCAATCAGTTGAACCGCCTCCGTCCGCGTTCGGGGATGGATTGATAAGTCTAGCAATTTTCAAGGGATTTTAGATTTTAGATTTTAGAGGGGAGAATTTATAAGTTAGATTATGTTAGAATTAATGACTACTGACTAATGACTACTGACTAATGACTACTGACTATTTGAAAATATTGTTGCTCTCCACTTCGGTCGGTCAACTCGGTTCGGGTTTGGGCGGCGGAGTCGAACTTATAGTCCTTAACATCGCTAAAGAATTGCACCGCCGAGGTCATAAAATAGCGGTTGTAGCGCCGATAGGTTCAGTCTTAGAATCAATTCCTGTAATCGAAATAACGGGTGATTTGCAAGTAACCGCCCAAACACAAGATTACAATGATCCTATTGTGATGCCCGCAGATTCTGTGCTGGCGAATATGTGGGAATATGCTCGCCAAGTTCAGGATGAATGGGATGTCATTGTTAATTTTGCCTACGATTGGCTGCCGTTTTATTTGACACCTTTTTTTAGGACTCCGATCGCACATTTGATCAGCATGGGCTCCCTTTCCGCAGCCCTCGATCGCATTGCCGGACAAACCGCCGTCCAGTTTCCTGGTACGATCGGAGTTCACACCGCTTCTCAAGCCAAAACATTCGCCTTTGCCGCTGAATGTCAGTTGTTGGGAAGCGGCATAGATTTATCCCTGTACGAATTTTGCAACAAACCGCAGTCTAAATTAGCTTGGCTAGGCCGCATCGCCCCGGAAAAAGCCTTAGAAGATGCAGTGGCGGCAGCGAAAATTACAGGCATTCCCCTGAAAATTATGGGCAAAATGCAAGATGAGGATTATTGGCAAAAAATTTGTGCAGATTACCCGGATGCTCCGGTAGAATATTTAGGGTTTCTGACAACAACCCAAATGCAAGAGCAAGTCCGTCAGTGCCAAGCATTGTTGATGACACCACGTTGGGTGGAAGCTTTCGGAAATGTCGCGATCGAGGCTTTAGCGTGCGGTGTGCCTGTGATTGCTTACGAGCGCGGGGGGCCGGCGGAAATTGTTAGAGACGGACTGACGGGCTTTTTAGTGGAGCCTGATAGTGTAAATGGCTTGGTAGGTGCGATCGCCCGCTTAGACCAAATTGACCGCAGCGCTTGCCGGCGACAAGCAGAGGTAGAATATTCTTTAGCAGCTTTGGGCGATCGTTGTGAACACTGGTTCAAATCTATTCTAAAGTTGAGTTAAATAAACTCTTAATCGACCACAAAAAAGCAAACAAAAACAACTATGGCAACCGAACGTTTAGTGCTTTTATCGAGCAGAGAAATAGACAAAATGCGCCAAGCAGGTCGCTTAGCTGCCGAACTTCTTCGGCATCTCGAACCGATGGTAAAACCCGGTGTCAGCACTTTAGAAATTAACGATGAAGCCGAACGCTGGACTTTGGCACACGGAGCAAAAAGCGCTCCGCTAGGCTATAAAGGATTTCCCAAATCTCTGTGTGCAAGCGTCAATGAAGTAGTCTGTCACGGCATCCCCAATGCGAAACAAATTCTTAAAGAAGGTGACATTATTAATATTGATGTAACGCCTTTAGTTGACGGTTATCATGGCGATACTTCCAAGACTTTTTTTGTCGGGAAACCTTCAGCGGTAGCGAAAAAGTTAGTTGAAGTAACCGAGGAATGTTTAAGAAGAGGAATTGCGGAAGTCAAACCGGGTGCTCGTACCGGTGACATCGGTGCAGCGATTCAAGAATATGCTGAAGCACAGGGTTTTTCGGTAGTGCGAAATTTTGCGGGACACGGCGTTCACCGCGTTTTTCACACCGAACCGGAAATTTTGCACTACGGTAAGCGGGGCACGGGGAAGAAGCTCAGACAAGGCATGGTTTTTACGATCGAGCCAATGATTAATGAGGGTACTTGGGAAGTGGAAATTTTGGCTGATGGTTGGACTGCTATCACGCAGGATCGCAAGCTTTCGGCTCAATTCGAGCACACTCTGGCTGTGACTGATTCTGGGGTGGAAATTCTGACTTTGCTTTAGCAATCATTAACAAACAATCTGAAAAACTCACCCCTAAATCAATAATCAACCATATCCCGTAGGGGCGGGTTTCACCGACAATATCTAACGATTATCAACAATCTAGATAAACCCGCCCCGCCACAACCGATAACCTACATCAACCTGAAATTTGCATCGAATCCGAAAATGTAGGTTTGTATTTATGGGTGGGTGGGG
>NZ_JAUBPT010000008.1:9304-67757 GCF_036700905.1 Microcoleus sp. S13_C3
GCGGGTTTTCGAGATGGTCTGTTTCAGTCAGAAATTGTCTGTAAAACCCGCCCCTACGGAATTACGATAGATTCACCGAATCCGAAAAGGTAGGTTTGTATTTATGGGTGGGTGGGGGCGGGTTTTCGAGATGGTCTGTTTCAGTCAGAAATTGTCTGTAAAACCCGCCCCTACGGAATTACGATAGATTCACCAAACACGATATAACTAATAACTAATAACTAATGACTAACATACAATTTCTGCAACCAGGAGATTTGCTCAAAGTAATTGCCCCTAGTGGCACTTTGCGAGAATCAACCAATTTTGAAAAGGGTGTAGAAATTTGGAAATCCCGCGGCTATCGACTTGAATTAACACCGGGTTTTGACGATCGCTGGGGCTATTTGGCCGGTTCCGATGAAAACCGCGTCCGACAGTTGGCGGATGCCCTCAATGACCCGGATTGTCGCGGTATTCTGTGTGTTCGTGGCGGTTTCGGCAGCACTCGACTTTTGGAAAAAGGAAATGTGGCCGAAGCAAAAAATGCCCAATCACCAATTCCCGATGCCCCATGCCCCATGCCCCATGCCCAATTTCCAACTCCCGATTCCCATTCGCCGAAATGGTTAATCGGTTTTTCCGACATTACTGCTTTGCTGTGGAATCACGACAAATTGGGGATTTGGGGCGTTCACGGGCCGATGCTGACAACTTTGGCTGCGGAACCGGATTGGTCTGTCGATCGACTTTTTGACTGCATAGAAGGTCGCCCCTTACAATCTTTGCAAGGTAAAGGATGGGGCAGCGGACAAGCCACCGGGCGGCTGTTTCCTGCGAATCTGACGGTTGCTTCTCATTTGCTCGGAACCCCGTATCAACCGGATTTGACCGGGGTTATTCTCGCATTTGAGGATGTTTCCGAGGCTCCTTACAGGGTCGATCGAATGCTGACTTTGTGGCGGATGGCGGGGGCTTTCGCTGGGGTGCGGGGCATTGCTTTGGGGCGCTTCAGTCGCTGCGAGATTGAGCCGAGTATTCCCAGTTTTAGCATTGAAGAAGTCTTGCGCGATCGGCTGGGGGACTTGAATATTCCGATTGTCTCGGATTTGCCCTTCGGGCACGAGGGAGTTAACGCTGCTTTGCCAATGGGAATTATGGCGAGTCTCGACGCTGAATCGGGATTGCTGATTTGCGGCGATCGATCGCAACTTTAGATTAGGACTCAACGTCTATAACTTTAACATGAGATTTTGCACCCGCTAAATAGCCGGGTTGGGTGAGGTTGACACGGTTGGCAGAAATTACATTTAAAATGGATTGTGTATGCAAATGTCGGCACAAAAAAAGCAACAAGATTTTAAAATTTTCCAGAGGTTGATATGAAAGCACACAACTTGTTAAAGAGTATTGCTGCCGCAGTCCTAGTTACGGGATTGGCACTTACCGGGATTTCCTCAAGTGCTGTTGGCGAACAGATAGGGAATAACGATCGCATTGACGGAGTAATTCGTCGCACTTCCCCGATTTACCGTTTCCGAAATATGTGGACACCCGGAACTCCGACGGAAGAATTGCGCGGCCAAGAATACACATTCAGCGCAAGGGAAGGCGACAACATTGAAGTTTTTTTAGATACAGATAAAAGTCGCGGTTTTACTCCCGTCATGGTGCTGTTTTACGGGAACAACAAACAAGTCGCTTTTACGCTAGACCGTTCTTTTAATTATCAAATTCCCCGTACTGGCGATTATAAGCTTTTAGTGTTAGCAAAAGATGCTGCCAGGGGCGGTAGCTACACGCTGGAAGTTTCGGGAATTGATGGGGGCAACAGACGATCTCGCAATTCGCGGGACGATTGGTACACGAGGCGAGATGACGGCCGAAATGACGGTCAATATGACAGAGCACAGCTTCTGCAAGATGATTTTGGCTTGCGGTCTGTTGATTGTCGCGAGAGACGTTCTATGGTGAGAGTCAGGTTTGACGATGGTAATCAAGACTCGACTTACTGCGCTGTCCCGACTAGAAACTTTCCGGCGGGAGATTATTACTACAATTCGCGGAGTAGAAATTTAGACTCGGCGAGGCGGAATGATAGTAGATTCGATGCGGGCCGCGATCAATGTCGGGTAGTGGTGGGCGGAGTTTGTGTGACGAGATAGTAGGGTGCGTCCCTATTTACAATCTACAACGAAGCTCGAAAATGTCACAGCGACGCACCCTACAAAATACCGTGGGTACGTCGCTATTTACAATCTAGAAATAAACTCGAAAATCTCGCAGCGACCCACCATACTTACGGCTGCGTCGCTCTGTATAATCTACAACTAACCAAAGAAAACGAGTTTTTGACGCTCATCTGTAAGCCGCAACGCGTCTTTCGGAAAAAAACCGGTTTCTGAGCACCGGCGCACTCCGACAGAAACGGGGTTTTTGACGCTCATCTGTGGGCTGCAACGCGTCTTTCGTAAAAAACCGGGTTTATGACTACCCGTGCGTTCAGGATTATTGGTATAGTGAAACAACCTGACGGTCAACTGAGTACAGTTAGACCGCAGGCTTCTTTTTCCTTTTTTTTCAAAGGCTTTTTATAGTGAGGTAGTTCCACCCCCACTTGCTAATATAGTATCAGAGTATTTCCAGATTATCAAGGGATATACAGAAATAATTGTCGCTTTGGGTACCTACACCCGACGAGCCTTTCATCCCAAGGAGTAATTCCCAACGGGGTACGGGGCGCAGCGCTCTGATTAATCCCCTCTAAATATACGCCCGGGACTTCCCGGCTGGTAGTTAATAATATTAATAATGTGGCAAAATGTATGAGCGTTAAAGAACTTGAAACAGCAATTATGAACTTGTCAGTTAAGGAACTATCCGAACTCATTACTTGGCTGATAGAGTATCGCCAACAGGTTTGGGATAGGCAAATTGAAAACGATTTGGAGGAGGGGCGGTTAGATGCGCTACTTGATGAAGTCGATGCAGAGTATGAAGGGGGATTGGCTAAAGTGTTATGAAGCATCTGACTTTACCGCGTTTTTGGCACTGCTATCACCAGCTACCTAAAGAAATACAAGCGTTAGCCGATAAAAATTACGAATTACTCAAAGCCTAGCCGTATCACCCTTCGCTGCATTTTAAAAAAGTTGGCAGGCTAAAGCAATTGCAATCGGTGCGAGTAGGCGATAGTTACCGAGCTCTGGGAGTTGAGAAACCTGAAGGTATTGTCTGGTTTTGGATAGGGACTCATGGGGATTACGATGCAATATTAGCTCAGAAATAAAGCCGCCGATCGAGTGTGATGATAAACGTTTCCATTTAATTACTGTCCCCAGCCAGTGGGGAGGGGCGGTTCAGCTAATTTACCGCCAGCCTCGCAACCAACCAAATCCCGATCGCCCAAAATCGAACTCAGCCACTCCCCTCATCTCCCTCCCCGCTGACAGATGAATTTTTTGTCAAAAAGGACGATCGCACAGTGGTAAGCTACCAAAGGCATTGAAATATCTAAGGTAGAGAAAAGTTAAAATGTCGGCATTAAATGAAGTTCCCTTGTTGTTGCGGGCAGCCCGCGGCGAAACCCTAGACCGCCCGCCCGTGTGGATGATGCGTCAAGCCGGCCGCTACATGAAGGCTTATCGAGATTTGCGAGAAAAGTATCCCTCGTTTCGCGAACGTTCCGAAATCCCCGAAGTTGCGATCGAAGTTTCCCTTCAGCCGTGGCGCGCGTTTCAACCCGACGGCGTAATTCTGTTTTCCGATATTGTCACCCCCATGCCCGGTTTGGGTATTGACATGGACATCGCCGAAGGCAAAGGCCCGATTATCCACTCACCCATCCGCACTCAGCAGCAAATCGACAACCTGCAACCGCTGAACCCGGAAGAAAGCTTGCCGTTTATCAAAACTATCCTGAAATCCCTGCGCCAGGAAGTCGGCAACAAATCCACCGTGCTCGGCTTTGTCGGCGCGCCGTGGACGCTGGCGGCCTATGCCGTTGAGGGCAAAGGTTCTAAGGATTATGCCATCATCAAAAACATGGCATTTTCCGATCCAACTTTACTGCATCAGTTGCTCTCAAAATTCGCAGATGCGATCGCCGTTTACGTGCGCTATCAAATCGACTGCGGCGCGCAAGTAGTGCAAATGTTCGACTCCTGGGCCGGCCAACTGTCCCCGCAGGACTACGACACCTTCGCTCTACCTTACCAGAAACAAGTATTCGAGCAAGTCAAAAAAACCCATCCTGACACCCCGCTAATTCTGTTAGTCACCGGTAGCGCCGGCCTCCTCGAACGCATGACAACATCCGGCGCCGATATCATCAGCGTCGATTGGACTGTTGACATGGCCGACGCGCGCCGACGTTTGGGCCCCAATATGAACGTTCAGGGAAATCTCGATCCCGGCGTGTTGTTTGGTTCTCAACCGTTTATTCGCGATCGAATTCTTGATACAATTCGCAAAGCGGGCCCGCGCGGACACATCCTCAACTTGGGACACGGCGTGTTACCGGGAACTCCCGAAGACAACGTGCGTTTCTTCTTTGAAACGGCAAAACAAGCGGACAAATTGCTTGCAGTTGCTGCTTGAGTCCGACAATCCGACAGGGGTTGAAACCCCTGTCTCATAGCTAAAGTCCTCGCTATGAGGACTAAAGATTAATATTTCAGTCGGTTTTAACTGAGATATTGCAGCAATATCAATAAGAGGATTTTTCGTGGGGTCGGGCGGGTTTATAGAACCTATTTGCAAGCTTTAAGGCTGTTGGCGAACCCGCCCCCAGCCACAAAAAAGCCCTTTATTAACAATGGTGCTCTTCAGTCGGTTTCAACTCACATCTTGCACCATTCTCAAGAACAGGCAAGATGCCTGTTCCACAAGAAAATTCACTCTTTGTGGAACAGGCATCTTGCCTGTTCCTAAACAAGTAATTGAGAATGGCGCAACATCTCAGTTTCAACCGACTTTTGCTCTTAGCCAGGGGTTTCAACCCCTGGCGGATTGCAGGAGAATGAAACAGCCCTATTCTCCCCCTTGCCGTCCCCCCCTTCCCCTTCTGCAAAATGAACGCCAAAAAAATTTTCATAACGGGTGCAAGTGGCTGTATCGGTCACTACATGGCCGAAACTTTGATTCAAGAAACAAACCACGAACTTTACTTATTAGTTCGCAACCCAGAAAAATTAAAATTTGACTGGAAAGCCCGCCCCGGCATCCATATATTACAAGGCGATATGCGAGATATCGAGCAATTTGCCGAACTTTTGCAAACAATAAATGTAGCAATTGTAGCCGCTACTGCTTGGGGAGGAACTCAAGAAGTTTTTGATGTTAACGTAACCAAAACTCTCCAGCTAATTCAACTACTTTCGCCACAGACTTGCCAACAAGTAATTTATTTTTCAACTGCCAGTATTCTGGGTCGAGACAACAATTTGCTCAAAGAAGCCGGGGAACTGGGGACAGATTATATCAGCTCAAAATACAACTGCATGGTGCATTTGTCTGCCTTAAAAAATGTGCCTCCCATTACGGCACTTTACCCGACATTAGTATTGGGAGGAGACGCCGAAAAACCAGTCTCTCACTTGTCATCGGGCCTGCCACTTGTGGCTAAATGGATTGGTTTGATTCGCTGGTTTAAGGCAGATGGTAGTTTTCACTTCATCCACGGCGCAGATATTGCTAAAGTAGTTAATTATTTAGTTGAACATCCGCCTGCTTCCGAGGAACCGCGACATTTTGTGCTAGGAAATCCGGCGATTACAGCTAACGAAGTGGTAGAACAAGCTTGCCAGTATTTGAATAAAAAGATATTTTTTAGGATTACTCTGTCACCTTGGCTAGCCGATTTCTTTATTTGGCTGTTCCGAATTCAGGTGGCTGCTTGGGATAGATTTTGCATCAGCTACCGCCATTTTACCTATCAAAATCTTGTGAATCCCGAAAGCATAGGAATGCCAAGTTACTGCGGCACAGTTGCCGATATGTTAAGAACTAGCGGGATTCCCGGCAAAGATTCAAAGTAGTCCGTACACTCCGCACCAATAATCGGACGGGCTAGAAGCCCATCCCACAAGAAAGATTGTGGGATGGGCTTCTAGCCCGTCCCTAATTATTTTTGCGCTTCTCAAATCCCATCCCACAAGAAAAACAATTTTTGGGATGGGCTAGAAGCCCATCCCTAATTCTTTATGCTATTCAAGTCTAGTGTTTCAAATTCTTTTTTGCCTTAGTCCCATGCTTTTTAAATGCGATTATCGTCAATTAAGGGTCAAATAGGATAAGATATCAGCATTTGCACACTTTAACAGGGAACTGCAAGCTAAAAATTGCGCTCATTTTGTTGGTATTAGGGGGTGTCACCCCTCGCCAGATATTCGATCGAGTGCAAGATCGTAATTTTAGCCTTAACATGAAGTCTTGAGAGTCGATCGAACTCTCAAACACGCCAGCCCGATCGCAAGTTGTTTACTGATGTGAGGTTTAACATATAATGCGAGTTCTTTTAGTTTACCCGCTGTTTCCGAAAACATTTTGGTCTTACGAGAAAATCCTAGAATTAGTCGATCGTAAAGTGCTGCTGCCACCGCTGGGTTTGGTAACGGTAGCAGCTATTTTACCCCAAGAATGGGAATTTAAGTTAGTCGATCGCAATATCAGACAAATCACCGAAGCAGAATGGGAATGGGCCGAGCTCGTTATTCTCTCGGCAATGATTGTCCAAAAAGAAGATTTGCTAGACATAATTCGCGAAGCAAAACGGCGCGGTAAATCCGTAGCTTGCGGCGGCCCTTACCCGACTTCAGTACCCGAAGAACCTCAAGCAGCGGGCATAGATTACCTGATTCTCGACGAAGGCGAAATCACCTTGCCGATGTTTGTCGAAGCAATAGGGCGCGGCGAAAAAAGCGGAATTTATCGATCGGACGGCGTAAAACCAGACGTTACCACAACGCCAGTCCCCCGCTTCGACTTGCTGGAATTAGACGCCTACGACTCAATGTCGATTCAATTTTCCCGAGGCTGTCCCTTCCAGTGCGAATTCTGCGATATCATCGTCCTCTACGGCCGCAAACCTCGCACCAAAAACCCCCAACAATTGATAGCAGAATTAGACTATCTCTACAACTTGGGCTGGCGGCGCGGCGTGTTCATGGTAGACGACAACTTTATCGGCAACAAACGCAGCGTCAAACTGTTGCTAAAAGACTTAAAAGTCTGGCAAGAAGAACACAAATTCCCGTTTACTTTTAACACAGAAGCATCCATCGATTTAGCACAAGACCAAGAATTGATGGACATGATGGTTGCTTGCAATTTCAATGCAGTGTTTCTAGGGATTGAAACTCCCGACGAAGAAAGCCTGCAAATGACGAAAAAATTCCAAAATACCCGAAATTCCCTGATCGAATCCGTAGAGTTAATTGCTAAATCAGGTTTGCGAGTAATGGCCGGATTTATCATCGGATTTGACGGGGAAAAACCCGGCGCCGGTCAGCGGATTGTCCAGTTTGCCGAAGCAGCAGCAATTCCGAGCACAACCTTTGGAATGCTGCAAGCTTTGCCGCACACTGCATTGTCCCACAGACTAGCAAAAGAAGGGCGGTTGCGCGACAAATCGGGCAACCTCAACCAGACAACTTTGATGAACTTCATTCCGACGCGGCCTCTCGAAGATATTGCCCGCGAATATGTCGAGGCATTCTGCGAAGTGTACGATGCTGAGAAATATTTAGACCGGACTTATCGCCACTTCTTGATGCTGGGTGCACCTACAGCAAAGATACCTGCAAGAGTTCCGAGTTGGATAGACTTGCGAGCACTGTTAACTGTGGTTTGGCGGCAGGGAGTCAAGCGCAAAACTCGGTGGAAGTTCTGGCATCATTTGTTCAGCATTCTTAAGCGCAATCCTGCGGTTTGGGATCATTATTTAACAGTGTGTGCTCACAACGAGCATTTCCTCGAATACCGCCAGATTGTGCGGGATGAAATTGAAGCTCAATTGGCCGACTTTTTGGCTAATGAGTCTCAAACTGTATATCAAGAACCTGTGGCTGTTGAGGAAAAGCAAGTGCAAGCGGTTTAGGGTTGGAGAATTCTACCTAATAGCCAGATACCCGACTTCTTAAACAAGTCGGGTATCTGGCTATTCTCTTTTGTTATCTGGGCTTACTGATAAAATTTTTGCCTTCTTCATCACCACACCCGCTGAATTGGATAAGCATCAAAAGCCTCATCACGACTAATCAAAACCAGCGAATGATTCATCGTCTGTGCTACCAGAATGCGATCGAAAGGATCTCGATGATGCAGAGGAAGACCTGCGTAAATCTCAGTGTCTTCAAATGTAATTGGTAGAATTTGAGCGTTAATGTATTGCAATTCCTTCGGCAGGTCTTCAAATGGCCGATTCAGTTGAAGCTTACCGACATTGATTTTAATAGAGATTTCCCAAAGGCTGGCAATACTAAAATACAAACCTGTTTTAGTATCGATCGCTTCTTTTGCCTTACTACCTAGATTGGAATCGCCAAGCAAATACCACAGAAAGGCATGAGTATCTAAAAGGGAGTTCATGTTACATATATTCCTTTAAATCTTCCAGAGGCTCATCGAAATCATCAGACATAACAATCTTACCTGCCCAACTACCATAACCATGAGGTTGTTCAAGTTGTTCTTGAGATGATTCAGTTTTTGCGTGTTTTTCAAGTAAATATTTTGCATAATGCAATATCTCTTGTTTGAGAGATTCTGGCATCTTGACAACAGTTTGAAAAATCTCTATATCGATAGTCATGATTTATGTGGAATTTTTACTATGTCATATTCACCAATTATACCGTAATTGCAGTCCAAGGGTATTTAGAATGGTTATCTCGTTTAATCTCGTTTCCAACCAGAGCCTGGAAATGTCATATCCTGTGGCTCTATCGCCTCTTGAGAGCAGCCAGAGAGAGCCTCCAGATCGACATTCCCAGTTTCTGACTCAAAAGGTAAAATACTACTATTGGCGGCAGCAGTTATTTCGGCAGATAGAGGCGCGATCGCCCGCAAATATGAAAATCTAATTACAAGCTCAAAAATATCAAAATAGCGATCGCCCTCAACCCGCCATGTTAGGAACAAATCAACTCAGAACAGCCGCTCTCTTAGGACTCCTAAGCGGCCTTCTCGTTTTAGGAAGTTATTATTTAATCGGGAACGAGCAAGGACTTTACATCGGTTTAGCGCTAGCTGCCTTCTCAAGTTTTAGCTCTTGGTACTATTCCGACACGGCAGCGTTAATGGCTTACCGCGCTCAGCCGATCGCCCGCAGCGAAGCACCAGAAATCTACGATATGGTAGCATCGCTAAGCGAAAAAGCCCAAATTCCGGTGCCGAAAATATTTCTAGTTCCTACTCAATCTCCCAACGCATTCGCCACAGGGAGAGACCCGGAACACGCGACAATAGCAGTTACTGAAGGCATCATCAAGCTGCTTTCCCGCGAAGAATTGGAAGGCGTTATAGCGCACGAACTCACGCACATCCGCAACCGCGACACCCTCACTCAAGCAGTTGCCGGAACAATTGCCGGCGCAATTACATTTGTCGGGCGAATTCTGACTTTTGGAGCGCTTTACGGCCCGGTAACGCGGGATAGCAGACAAGGCGCGAATCCGTTTGGTTTGCTATTTTTAATCATTTTAGCACCGCTATCAGCAACCGTAATTCAATTGGCGATTTCTCGGACGAGGGAATTTGCAGCAGACAGCGGTGCGGTGGAAATTACCAATAACCCGATCGGCTTAGCAAACGCCCTGCAAAAATTAGAGAAAATGGGTCATGAAATTCCGATGCACGGCAATCCTGCGATGTCGCCGCTGCTGATTGTGAATCCTTTTTCGACTAAAGGTTTGCAGTCACTTTTCCGCACTCACCCGCCGACAGAGGAGCGAATTCAGCGGCTTTTGACGATCGCGCAGCAGCAGCAGCAAGGTACTCCAGTTATGGCTTACATAAACGGAGTTTGAGCGAGCGAAAATGCAGCAACAATATGGAGAAACCCGGTGTTTTGAAGCAACCGGGTTTTTGTATGTTTATAATGGTAAAGGAATTATAGCTATAGATTTAATAAGGTGGAAACCCTGAGTAAAGATGAACTAGAGTATGAAGTCAGTAAAGAATGGGTAGAAAAGTTTACAAAAACTATAGCAGCGATGGAGCGGGATGCAGAAGCAAAAAGAAAGGACTTTCTCAGATGGGATGCAGGTTGAGGTGCGATTTAATCCCTTAAATAAAAATAAAAACCTCAGCAACAAAAGCTGAGGCTTATCAATTCTTATAGGTATCTTGGAGAACAGTAGCCAAGCTTGACGTTGTATTCAAAATCGCCAAATATCGACTTGTATTTCTCCATTGTGGTAAGCCCTGTGGCACTCTGGGCAAAGTGTCATCATATTCTTCAAATCCGCGGGACCACCATCACTGTAAGCAATAACATGGTGTCCATTTGCGATCTCCGGGACTTTACCGCAAATTTCACATTCGTTACCATCCCTCTGCTTGACTGCCTTCTGTGCCTTCAAGTGTTCGTTGGATCGTTTCTGACTTGCCACGTTACTTACCCTCGATTTCCTTGTTGGATGAACCCTTAAATGTTTGTGGACTGGCCCCCAGAATTGAGATATCGCTATTTGGAGCAACTGACTTGACTGTTTTCACTATCCCATGAGCAACATCGGCGTAGTTTTCATCAGATAAACCATGAACTGTTATTTTAAGAGACTTCTTACCCATTACTCACCTCATTAAGCCGTTATAGAGAGAACTTCTTGACCACTAGCATCGGTTGCCCGTGCTTCAACTTCACCATCTCCATGAGTGATGGTAATCTCTGGTAATTTAGACAGTTTAGGCTGTCCATATGCATCACGGGATACGGAGTAAACAAAAACTTCCTCGTTCGGTTTCCGCACAACTATGTGAATCGCTTCACCAATGTATGAGACATTCAAAACTTGGTCGCCTTCCTTGAGAATTTTGACGATGAGCGTGTCTTTCATCTCACTGATATCTTATTAAATTTATAGGTTGAGCCATGTATTTGACATTTCCCAGAGTAAAGTTGCTCCCGCTCCATACTAGCACTTAACTTTGGTTTTTACGCTTGCAAAAACTTTGGTAGTTATCGGGACTTTTCGAGTTGATAACAGACAAAAAATTGGAAAATATGGGAAAATGTTGGGAAATGTGAGTAAATGTTGGGTACAATACAACCAACCTTGATATCTATCCGGATGTATGAACCTTACAGAAGTGCTAAAACTCGCAGAAGATTTGGTATTTGCTAGAACAGGTAAGCACCTCAATGACTTGCAAGAGAGGATTCTGCGCGGAACATGGGAAGATGAAGGCTACAAAGAAATTGCCAAGGCGGTTAATAGATCAGAGGATCGTGTTAGAGAGGTAGGAATGGAATTATGGCAGACACTTTCAGAAGAATTGGGAGAAGATGTTACTAAATCAAATTTTCGCTCGGCAATTAAGAGGTTCCAAGTCTCTAATTCTTCAAACTTTGCACAAGGTGACGTTGTAGCCATCGGTAATTTTAACATTTGTGGAGAAGCTAGATACCCGCCAGATATCCCAAACTCACACCCACAAAATCAGGAAACATCTAACACAAAACAACCTCAAACTCTACATCAAGATTTAAGCGAAATGCCAGAGTTGGCCGATTTCTACCATCGCACTCTCGAACTCGACACCCTCACCACATGGATTTTACAACAACGCAGTCGCCTCATAGCCCTCACCGGCATCAGCGGCATCGGCAAAACATCCTTAGCAGTGCAACTCGTACAACAAATTAAAGACGAGTTTGAGTACGCAGTTTGGTATACTTTCGACGAATTCCCCAGCATAGATAAATTTCAATCTAACTTAATACAGCTTTTTTCCCAGTCAGAAAAGCTAAATTCATCGGCAACAAACCCGAAACGCTTACCGCTGATTAAATATTTGCAAAACCATCACTGTTTAATAGTCTTGGATGACATTCACAACCTTTTCTGTAGCGGGGAATTGGCCGGAAAATATAAACCAGAATGCGAAGAATATCGCTCTTTATTCAAACAAATAGAAAAATTATCTCATCAAAGCTGCTTTCTGCTAATCGGTTGGGAACAACCCAGAGAAGTGACTCAAGTTAAAAGCCAAAATACTCTTATTCGTACCTTACAACTCAAGGGTTTAGACATCGCAGCCGGACGGGAAATACTCAGAGATTATGGGTTAGAAGAAAGCGACAACAGTGAAGCACTCATTCACCGCTACCAAGGCAACCCCCTATGGTTAAAAAGCGTGGGGAATCTGATTGAAGAGTTGGGAATCAGCGCGACAGAATTATTACTAGATGATACCATATTGTTGCCGGAAGATTTGAAAGATGTTTTACAGCAGCAGTACGATCGCACTTCCGAACTAGAAAAACAAGTTATGTCTTTGTTGGCTAGGGAAAACCAGCCAGTCAACCTCGCAAAATTGCTAGAAAAAGGACAAATATCCTCATCAGATTTACTCAACGCGCTCCAATCTTTATCGCGGCGCTGCTTGATAGAAAAAGAAGGAAGTCTTTACACTCTTTCATCTGTATTCAGGCAGTATATCAAAGGGTTGTAACTGAGATGTTGCACCAATATCAATAAAAACCCGGTTTCTATGCTCAATGCGTAAGTCGTATAAAATAGATATAAAATATAAATTGATGCTGCTAGCAATGGAGTCATCCCATGACCGCAACAATTCCTACTCAAACCTTGCCAGAAATCATCTACCCAGACAGCGACGGAAAACCAATGTCTGACAACACCAAACAGTTCCAATTAATCGTCAAAATTCAAGGCGGAATAGATGCTTTATTCAAAGACAACGAAAATGTCTTTGTAGCAGGTGACTTGCTGTGGTATCCCGTCGAAGGAGATAACAAAACACGCCAAGCACCTGATATTATGGTAGCTTTTGGCAGACCAAAAGGCGACAGAGGTTCCTACCAACAGTGGCTGGAAGATAACATTGCGCCGCAAGTTGTCTTTGAAATCATCTCCCCCGGCAACCGACTGGGAGAAATGTTTAAGCTGTTTAAGTTCTACGAGAATTATGGAGTCGAAGAATATTATATCTATGCTCCAGAGGATAATGAGTTAATGGGTTGGGTGCGAAGTGACGGAGAACTCAACTATATTGAATCAATAGAAGGTTGGGTAAGTCCGCGTTTGGAGATACGTTTTGAAACTGCATCGGGAGACTTGGAAATTTATCGTCCCGACGGACTGAAATTTTTGTCTTATGTGGAGTTGTCAAGACAGATGGAACAAGCACAGCAAAAAGCCGATCGCCTATCTGAAAAACTACGAGAAATGGGGATAAATCCTGAGCAAATTTGAAACTAAATTAACTCTACAATGGTTTAATTTAACAGGAGTTACGCACTCCCAATCTAGAAACCGGGTTTTTTCTGAATCTGCCGCCTACAGCGCGTCTTCTGGTAAAAACCCGGTTTCTGGACTCTCATGGGTAAGTCCTATTCAACCCTATTAAACTGAAGCCGCAACCTTATCTAAAGGCCGCACTTGACCGAGGAATTCGCGAAGTGCATCACCTTCCACTACCTCAGTTTCCAACAGTTTCTGCGTAATTGTTTCCAACAATTCCCGATTTGCTTTCAGAATATCCAAAGCTTGCTGGTGTGCAGTTTCGACAATTTCCTTCACTTCTTGGTCGATCGCCTCAGCAGTCTGAGCACTTACCGCGCGGCGGGCATTTCCCATACCGTCATTGAGGAACATTGATTGTTGACCTCGATCGTAAGCTAGAGGCCCCAAAACCTTACTCATCCCGTAAGTCGTCACCATCCGTTCAGCTAAATCAGTCGCCCTTTGCAAGTCGTTTGAAGCGCCAGTAGTGATGCTACCAAACACAACTTCCTCAGCCGATCGCCCTCCAAGCAGTGTAGCAATCTGACCGCGCAATTCCGATTCATCCAACAAGAAACGGTCTTCAGTCGGTACTTGCAACGTGTAACCCAATGCTGCCATACCGCGCGGGACGATCGATATTTTGGCCACTTCGCCGCCGCCGGTCAGTGCAGCACCAACCATCGCGTGCCCGACTTCGTGGTAAGCCACAATCTTTTTCTCTTTTTCATTGAGCACCCGGCTTTTCTTTTCCAAGCCAGCTACAACGCGCTCAAACGCCTCAAAAAAGTCTTCCTGCGCCACAGTTAGTCGCTTGTTACGAGCGGCTAACAAAGCAGCTTCATTGACCAAATTTGCCAAATCTGCGCCCGAAAAACCGGGGGTACGAGTGGCGACGGCCTTCAAGTCAATATCCGGGCCCAACTTCACTTTTTGAGAGTGAATGTTCAAAATTTCTTCGCGGCCAGATAAATCGGGGCGATCGACTAAAACTTGGCGATCGAAACGGCCAGGGCGCAACAAAGCAGCATCCAAACTTTCTGGGCGGTTAGTTGCAGCCAGCACAATTACCGTAGTATTGCCCGCCGCAAAACCGTCCATTTCAGTTAATAATTGATTGAGAGTTTGTTCGCGTTCATCATTCCCACCGAAGCTAGCGTTACTGCTACGAGATTTGCCGATCGCGTCCAATTCATCAATGAAAATAATACAAGGAGCCTGTTTCTTAGCCTGCTCGAATAAATCTCTAACTCTTGCAGAACCAACACCTACAAACAGTTCCACAAACTCCGAACCGGAGATGCTAAAAAACGGCACGCCAGCTTCACCAGCCACTGCTTTTGCTAACAGCGTTTTGCCAGTTCCCGGAGGCCCCACTAACAGCACGCCTTTCGGGATTCTCGCGCCAATTGCCGTAAAGCGATCGGGAGTTTTCAGGAACTCAACAACTTCGACTAATTCAGTTTTAGCCTCTTCTACTCCAGCCACATCAGCAAAAGTAATTTTCGCCGATTCGCCTTCTACATAGACCTTAGCTTTGCTTTTGCCCAGCGAGAGCGCGCCCTGTGGCCCGCCACCCTGCCTGTTCATGAAAAATTGAAAAATCGCCACAAAAATCAGCGGCGGAACTACCCAGCTTAAAACACTGCCGATCCAGCCATTTTTAGCTGGCGGAGTTGCCGCAAATTCAACGCCTTTTTCTTGTAAAAGTTTAGGTAATTCTAGGTCAAAAATCGGCGTAGTTGACAGCACTTGACCGGGTTTGTCGCCTTCGCCTTTGAGTTGGTAGCGAATTTCATTTTGACCTACCGAAGCTCGGACTACATCTTGTTCTTGTACTTGATGGACGAACAAGCTGTAAGGCACTTGCGGAATTTGGGGGCCGAACAAATTGGGTAAAAAGATGTTTGCCAGCAAAAACAAACTTGAGAGCAATAACAAGACATTGCTAATTTGTCGAAAACGAGGTGGTTGGGGCTGGTCTTTAATGGCCATTGATAACTGTCATCCTTTGATTTAAAGCACTTTTATTCATCTATTTTCTCATCAAATACCCACACACTGTTAAGCGGATTTCCTCACTTTATCGGGTGGGTTAACCCGCTAGCACGGATTTGCTATTATTAACAATGTTTTTTTTTACGTACCGCGAAGACGCGAAGGACACGTTCGGCGAAGCCGTTCCCGTTCCCTGCAGGGGTTCGGTGAAGGGTAGGGTAGGAAGAGAACAGAAGAGCGTTATAGTATGTAGGGTGCGCCGAATAACACCGAAGATTTATGCAGCTTCTGGGTTTAATTGAATCATTTCCCAAGTGGTATAAGTGCCGATCGCACCCCAAATCACGTAAGGCAAAAGTAACAAAGCGGCGGTTTGAGAAATCGGCAAAACAGCCAACGTCAGCACAACTCCCAAAATCTCGCCAGCCCCTCCCAAAATCGTCCCTACTTTGAGACTTTTGGCTCTGAGAGTAGCAGGAATATAAGCAACTGTGACAATTTCTAAAAGCAAGTACAAAGCCATCAGCAGCAAAGTTTTAAGGCTCCCTGGCTCCTGTTCCCACACGAAAGTAGCGCTGCCGACCCCGCAAGCAAAAATCACCGTCCAAATTAACGGAATAGCAGGCTCAAAAAACATCCAATCCGGTCTTTGAAGTTTGACTGCCCAGTTAATATCGCGCAGTTTAAAAAACAGAGTACCGAAGGCGACTGAGAAAGTCACGCCGCCGATAATCATCCAAGATTCAATCATGGTTTTCAACTTTCCAATTGCTCGATCGCTCATTAAGTCGATCGTGTCAAATCAAAGCCGAACTTAGATCCGCCTATAGTAATAACTTTTGTAAAGCCCGATGCAATTATTGCTAACCGCCCGACACATTTTTAGCAAACTCTTCGCGTCCAGACACCAAATTAGCCGGAACGCCGTTAGGGTAATTTTGTGCGATTAAAGCTTGCAACTTTTGAACTCGGTTTTCAGGGTTTGGGTGAGAACTCAAAAACTCCGGCGGCGCTTCGCCCTTCCTAGAAGCACCGAGAATTTGCATCACCTCAACAATACCTCTAGGATCGTAACCCGCTTCCGTCATAAACCGAAAACCGAGCCGATCGCTCTCAAGTTCGTCGGATCTACCGTACCGCAAACCGACAACTTGATTGACAGCTTGAGCAATTAATGCTGCCTGCTGGCCGCCCCCGCGATCGTCGCTAGTAGCCACCCCAACCGCCGTTACCAAAGACCTGCCGAACTGCTGTTTTGCCAAGTGTTCCGCAGCGTGGCGCGCCACAACGTGACCGCTTTCGTGCCCCAGTACAGCAGCCAACTGAGCCTCGGAATTCAGCCGTCGCAGCAGCCCCGCAGTAATGAAAACTTGTCCCCCCGGTAAAGCAAAAGCATTCACAGTTTCGGGGTCTCGCAGCAGGTGGAATTCAAACGGATAACCCGCTTGTTTCGCCGTCGAACCGTTGACAACTCGTTCTCCTACTCGATCGACATACTGCTGAATACTCTGGCTTGGATAAAGCCCCCCATACTTGGCGGCCATTTGATCTCGCGCCTGCAATCCCAAAACTACCTCTTGGCGGGGAGAAAGCTGCACCCGCTGTCTCTCTCCAGTTACCGGATTTTGTACGTCGTTTGTAAAATAGGTGATTGCTCCAAAAAATGCCATTAATAGCCCGATCGCGGCTCGAAATAAAAATTTATTCACAGGCTTTTACCTAAAAACTTTCGCGCTTAGAATACTATGGTGACAGCTCTCTCGACATCTGTCTGAAGTATCAAGAATGGAAAGTTGTTATAGTTTTTTTGGATGATTGGCGAACAAGGATTTTTTTAAACGAACCGCGAAGGCGCGAAGGGGACGAAGGAAGAGAAGAAGGTTATAGTTATTAAATTGGTTAAACTGAGATGTTGCACCATTGTCAGCAACAGGCTTTTCGGCCTGTTCCACAAAGAATAGATTGTCTTGTGGAACAGGCCGGAAAGCCTGTTCAGAAAAGGCAAGATGCCTGTTCCACAAAGAATAGATTTTCTTGTGGAACAGGCCGGAAAGCCTGTTCAGAAAAGGCTAATTGAGAATGGTGCAACATATGAGTTAAATCAATTGAATCCATTACACAATCCGTTGCCAAACTTCCTTCGCAATATGTTTCAAGCTACTCGCCGGCGCCTCGCTATTTGGTATACTGCCGTTACTGCTGTATTGTTACTTGTATTCGCCACTGGTTTCTATTTATACGTCCGCACTACTTTAATCGATCGCATTGATGACACCCTCAATCATGTTGTCGAAGTAATAGAGCGAACTCTCGTTATCGAACCGCTAAAGTTCCCTATTACCAAAGATAAAAATAAGTTACAAGTTAATATTCAAGCCAGTTTTCGAGATAGCACCGATGCAGTAGAAGATGACCACATTGATTTAGAATGGTTCAGTCCTACGGGCGAATTGCTGTGGTCTACTTTATCGGAACCGCTGAATATTCCCATTCACGCTAACCGCACCGGCGAAACAGTTTGGATAATTAATAATAAGTTGCAGTTTGAGGGTAAAAATCAGGCCGAAGAAAGTTGGGCAACGGGCAATGTACGGGATGTCACGGATTTAATGGATAGAGAGAAGAGGGATTTAACCGCAGAGGCGCAGAGGGCGCAGAGGGGAGAAAGAAGAGGTTTTGATGGCGGTTTGAATGCAGGTTGGCAGGAAAATCTAAATTTAGGTAGTGAAAAGTCTATTGCACAAAATACAAATCGCGTTTCTACCAAACCCATTAGCATTCGGACAACTCAAAACTATTCCCTCAGACAAGTAACGCAGCGAGTACAAATCGGCCGCCAAGTTCTGGGATATTTGCGAGTCAGCCATCCTTGGTTTGAAGTGACAAAACCCATCCGCCAATTAATTCTCGATTTGATTTTGGGCGCGGGTTTAACTCTAATTTGCGTGGCGGCTATTGGCTGGCTGCTGTCGGGATTGGCGATGGCACCGATTCGGGAGTCTTACGGGCGTCTGAAACAGTTTACCGCTGATGCTTCTCACGAACTCAGAAATCCGATCGCCACTATTCAAACAAACGTCCAAGTAGCTTTGGCGGAACCGGATATCGAACCGCAGCAGCATCAACAGCTACAAGTTATCGAACGCCTCACCCGCCGCTTGGGGCGCTTGGTTGATGATTTGCTGTTTTTAGCCAGACAAGATAGCGGTATCGTGCAGCAGCAGTGGATTGAGGTTCCTCTGGATGCTTTGCTGATGGAGGTAATTGAAGAACAACAGGCGATCGCCACTACCCAAAATCTCTCTCTTTCTTTGGAAATTGTCGATCTGCCCAACGCTGAGGACAACTTTACACTGTTGGGCGACTGGGATCAATTAGCGCGACTGTTTACCAATATCGTCAGCAACGCCGTGCAGTACACGCCATCCGGGGGCGAAATTGAAGTAGAATTGCAACTTGCAGGTAAAAACAAAAGAAATTCACCGATGTTAAATCCAGCGCTGCAAATCAAAGTAACAGACACCGGCATCGGAATTTCCGCAGAAGCCCTGCCACATTTGTTCGATCGATTCTACCGCATAGATCCCGCCCGCACCCACCGCAGCGCCGCAGGTTCCGGTTTAGGATTAGCCATCGCCAAAGCAATTGTCGAAAATCACCGCGGCCAAATCCGCATTGACAGCCAAGTCGATCGAGGTACAGCCGTTACCGTCACCCTCCCCGCCCACAAATCAGAAGCCTCTCGCCTCTAAAAATCCTCTCTTCCCCTCGAACTCTGCGCCCTCTGCGCCCTCTGCGGTTTAAAAAAATCTACCCCTCAAACCCTTATTCTTTCTACCTCGCGCCCAAACCCAGCTATTAAAATTCATTTCCGCCATAGATTAACATAAACGTTGTTGGAAAACCTCGATCGAACTTGTGAGGAGTTATTTATGTTTCGCCACAATCTACCGTTAAAAAAAATCAGCTTGCTAGCAGCCACCTGCGGAGGTTTAGTCGTTAGTCTCGCAACACTTTCCCAAGCCGGCGGCCCACCGCCCCAACAAGGAAAACCCGTTTCCCAACCCGCAGAAACTCCCGCAGCCACTGAAGAACCCGTCAGCCAACCAACTCCGGCTGCGAGTCCGGGCCTCAGCGGGATACCCTCTACACCCACAAACGCGCCTGCCCGCTTCCCCATGCCCAGTGCGCGAGTTACGCCTGCAGAAGGCATGATAGTAATTAAACTGGTGAATACCACCAATGCCGTCATCAATTATCAAATCGTAGGCGTCACCCAGCCGCGCACTCTGGGCGAACAATCGGAAATTTTGCTCAAAAGCATCCAAGTGCCAATCACCCTCACTTACCAGCGCCCCGACGGCGGATTGCTGCTGGTTCGCCCCCAAGCAACCGCGATGCCGGGAATGTTGCAAGTCAGTTTCGGCGCGACAACTGAGTTGGACGCTGATACAAAATCGCTGCAAATTCAGGAAGATGGCAAGGTAATTTTGAATTAGTCATTAGTCATTAGTCATTAGTTATTAGTTATTAGTTATTAGTTAGCTGCTCTCAATAACCAATAACCAATAACTAATACCTAATCTGACTTATGTCTTAGTCCCCCTCTGCTGGGACTTTGTTTTTGTAGACGCGATTTCAATATCCGAATTAACCATCGACAGCAGGGCTACTGAGGACACCGCACCGTGCCATTTTCCTACGCGAAAATATCGATACCGAAAACGTCGTAGCACGGGCAAGGAATCGCCCGCCCTCCCCCTCGATTGGATGTAACCATCCCCCTAATTGTAGGGAAACGGCACCGCGCCGTGTCTTGATTTCAGGTAACAGGTAAAATCAACCGGATTGGATGATGAAATTGCCCGATAGCGAGTGCGATCGGATATAACTGAGACGAAAGTTTGACTCTTAAGCAATTTCACTCGCCGAGTAACAAAGGAGGTAACTTAGTAAAAGGTAAATCCTCGTTGATTGCATCAATTTCTTGCTGTTCTCTTTCGTTGATTTGACCGATATAAGACTTGAGAATTTGGGCCAGACGGTTGTTATAAAATCGGTGCAAACTATAATTTGGCGTGGCTGGAAAGCCGCGCCGTTTTTTGTGCCTCCCGCCGGCACCCGGATCGAAGCTTTGGATGCCCCGATCGATCGCCCATTCGATCGGCGTATAGTAACAAGCATCGAAGTGCAAGCAGTCGATTTCCTGCAAACTTCCCCAATAACGCCCGTACAGTCGATCGCCCTTATACAAACAAAAAGACATACCCATCGGCTGTCTGTCATCTTCCTTGTCGTAGGCGGCTACGAATAAAACTCGATCGCGATAATTGTGGTGCAACTGTTCAAAAAATCGCTTAGTCAGATACTTGCTTCCCCACCAACCAAATTTGTCGCAAGTATTCTCATAAAAAGCATACATTTGACCAAACATGGCTTGGGGAATTTCATCGCCCGTCAGCGTTTTTACCAACAAGCCAGCTTGGTCAACTGCTTTGCGTTCGCGCTTGATATTGCGGCGCTGGTTAGCATTAAATGCGCCTAAATAATTGTCAAAATTTTGATAGCCTTGATTTTGCCAAATATAGCTGTGGTGCAGCCAACTGCTGAAACCGTGGCGTTCCATTCTTTCGCGCCATTCGGGATCGACATAAAGGAAATTGCAGCCTGAGATATTGTGGCGATCGCAAAAATGGTCGATCGCGCTTACCATTACTCCGGTTAACTCGTCTTCATCTTCCCCCTCGGCAATCAAAAACCGATAGCCTTCAGCCGGAGTAAACGGCGTCATTCCCATCAATTTCGGATAATATTTAATGCCCAAACGTTGAGCTAAATCGGCCCACTGATTATCGAACACAAATTCGCCGTAGCTGTGGCTTTTGACATAAAGTGGCGCGCAAGCAATCAACTGTTTGTCTCGCCACACAGTCAAGTGATGCGGTAGCCAACCGGTTTTACCTGTTGCACTGCCCGATACTTCGAGATTGTTAAGCCAATCCCATTCCAAAAATGGAGTTTTTAGTGGCATCGCCAGGGCATCCCACGACGCTTGCGGGATTTCGCCTATTTTGCTAATCCAGGCTACAGAATATTGAGGTTTTGGCTGTTTCAGCATAGGGAGACTTGTGCGTAGAGCGATCGAACTTCATTTAAGTTAATACAATCTCCCCTGCTTGTGTAATTAGTCGCCACAGGCAAGATGCCTGTGCCACACAAGTGTTGTGGGGAGTAGGGGTTGGGCTTCTAGCCCGCCACAGGCAAGATGCCTGTGCCACACAAGTGTTGTGGGGAGTAGGGGTTGGGCTTCTAGCCCGCGCAAGATGCCTGTGCCACACAAGTGTTGTGGGGTAGGTTTCTAGCCCGCCACAGGCAAGATGCCTGTGCCACACAAGTTTTGTGGGGTGGGCTTCTAGCCCGCCACAGGCAAGATGCCTGTGCCACACAAGTTTTGTGGGGTGGGCTTCTAGCCCGCCCCGAATCTATAATGCAAAAATACCTCTTGTCCCACCTGTTTAACCGCCAAAAGCTCCAATTTCGGAGCTAAATCCGCCAAAAAACCCTTTCCCTCCACTGGTGTCGGTGCATCCGCGCCGCCCAAAATTAACGGGCACACCGTCAGCCAAAGTTCGTCTACCAAGCCTGCAGCCAGCACAGACGCTACCAGTTCCCCCCCGCCCAGAATCGCCAAGCGTTTGATACCGAAGCTTGCTAGCTGTTGAAACGCATCAATCCAATCAATGTCTCCACCTGCGGTTTTCGCATAGATAATTCGATCGAATTGAGATGTTGCACCATTCTCAATAAGCTTTTTATGAACAGGCAAGATGCCTGTTTCACAAGAAAATTCATCTCTTGTGGAACGGGCATCTCTTGTGGAACGGGCATCTTGCCCGTTCTTGAGAGATGTTGCACCATTCTCAATAAGCCTTTTCTGAACAGGCAAGATGCCTGTTCCACAAGAAAATTCATCTCTTGTGGAACGGGCATCTCTTGTGGAACGGGCATCTTGCCCGTTATTGACAATGGTGCCAGATGTGCGATCGAACGGAGACGGCAATGGCGTTTCCCTACTGTCTTGCCCCGTCAGCAGCCACCGAGGCACCGGTTGCTGGAAAAATCGCAACTTTGGGTCAAATTGGGTCGATCGCGAACACACAATTTGCACCGGTTGTGGGGGCTTCCCTTGCAGTTCCCTCTGTTTGAGCAATTCCGGCGAAATCACTCTCATCGTCGTCCCATAGGCCTGTAAAGTGCCGTTGCCGAACAAAACCGCGTCACTTGCTGCTACTTGCTGTTCGAGGTGGGCTTTGTCGTTGGCAGAACCGAATCTCGCGGGCGATCGTACTGCATCTGCAATTTTACCGTCGGCACTGATCGCGAGTATTACTGTGGCGTGAGGTTCAGTCATGACTTATCAGAATTTCCCAAAACATTTAACTGTAGCAATTCACAACTATTTGTAAAGTTTGTTTTCAACTCGCTCCCACGGGTTTTATTTGACGGATAATGTATGTTTATTTATTTTGCAACCCCAGCGATCGCCCTAGCAAAGTATTTACTTTTCTTTACAAACAGCCGATCGAAAAACGGCGCGACAGGTAAAAATTTCCTTGCAGACTTCAAATGCGTCGCGCGATCGACTAGAGTAAAAAAAATGGCTTTATCCGTTTATTCATCGCAAAGGAAACAAAGCTCATGGTTCAACGCGGTTCTACAGTTCGGATTCTCCGCAAAGAATCCTTCTGGTATCAAGAAGTGGGCACCGTTGCTACGGTAGACCAAAGCGGCATTAAATACCCAGTTATCGTTCGCTTTAACAGCGTAAATTATGCAGGCGTCAACACCAACAACTTCGCCCAAAGCGAATTAGTGGAAGTGGCAGCACCCAAAGCAAAAGCGAAAACAGGGACTCCAGTAGCTTCCGGCGGCAAGCAAACCACGGTGGACGAGAAAACCCGGAAAACCGGCAGCGGAGGAGCCCCCCAGCAGCCGAAAACTTCGACGGGCAGCAAACCCGGTGCCGAAGTTCCGGGCAGTGTCGAAGGTTCGCCAAATCAAGGAACAGAACAACGCTAATTGTGCCAGAACTGCCAGAAGTTGAAACTATTTGCCGGGGATTGAATCAAGCAACCCTCGATCGAGAAATTTTGGACGGGGACGTGTTGCTAAACAGCACGATCGCCCGCTCAATCTCTGCGACCGATTTTTTGACGAAACTCAAAGGAAAGTCGATCGCCCGCTGGTACAGGCGGGGCAAATATCTACTGGCAGAACTATCTCAATTCCCAGAAGGAGAAAGGGAAAGGGGGAGAGAGGGAGAGGGGGAGAGAGGGAGAGGGGGAGAATTTCTTGCCCAAACTCCAAACTCTTCCCGAACGCCTTCTTTCTCCCCCTCCCTTTTGCCTTCAAAAGCCGGCTGGTTGGGCGTTCACCTGCGGATGACGGGACAACTGCTGTGGGTGAACCGATCCGAACCCCTGCAAAAACACGCGCGAGTACGGCTGTTTTTTGAGGGAAACCAAGAATTGCGGTTTGTAGACCAGCGCACCTTCGGGCAAATGTGGTACGTGCCCGCAGAAACCGAGGTTTCGGGCACAGTCATCGGTCTGAAACTCTTAGGCCCTGAACCGTTTTCAGACGAATTTACAACCGAATATTTGGCCCGCAAGCTGCACCGACGGGCGCGACCCATAAAAACAGCTTTGCTAGACCAGGCACTGATAGCTGGTTTGGGCAATATTTACGCAGACGAAACTTTGTTTTTGTCGGGAGTGATGCCCACAACTCTGTGCGCGGATTTGACCGCAGAGCAAATTGGGCGCATCCATACAGCTATTATTCAAGTTTTACAGAAGGCGATCGAATCCGGGGGCACCACTTTTAGCAATTTTCTCAACGTCCAAGGTGTCAACGGCAACTACGGCGGCGTCGCTTGGGTTTACAATCGTGCCGGTCAACCCTGCCGCACTTGCTCGGCAACCATCGAACGTATAAAATTAGCAGGGCGATCGACTCATTTTTGCCCCATTTGTCAGACATAGGAAGCAGTCAAGGGATTTTAGGCTTTAGATTTTAGATTTTAGATTTACCCCACGAATCGCACCCCTTTATTCCTTAGTCCGCGTAGGCGGACTTCGTTTGTTTAGTAGCGATTTCAATCGCCGAGTGACTTTGCAGCCAAATCTCGATTAAAATTTGTATAGTTTTTTAAACTAAACAAAGCAAGTTATGGCAATCAAAAAAGGCAGTATAGTTCGCGCTGTACGCGAAAAATTGGAAAACAGTCTAGAAGCCAAAGCCAGCGACCAGCGCTTTTCCTCGTATATATTTGAAACAAAGGGCGAAGTGATGGATGTTCGCGGCGACTATGCCTTCGTCAAATTTGGCAAAGTACCCACCCCGAATATTTGGCTGCGGGTAGACCAACTCGAAGATTTTAAGTAACTCACCAAAACTAAACTTCACTGTTCTTAATGTAGCGAAGGGTGCGCGACGCGCGCCTTTCCCCAATTAAGCTGATTGCTAAAATCTAAAATCTAAAATCTAAAATCTAACATCTAAAATCAAATGAATTCTCCATCAACCCGCGTATCAATTATCGGTGCAGGCAAAGTCGGCAGTACGTTAGCCCAGCGAATTGCCGAGAAAAATCTGGCAGATGTAGTATTGCTAGATATTGTGGAGGGTTGGCCGCAGGGCGTTGCTTTGGATTTGATGGAAGCTAGGGGAGTCGAACACCACGATCGCCAAATTGTCGGTACAAATGATTATACAGATACGGCAAACTCAAATATCATAGTAATTGCCGCCGGAGTGCCGCGCAAACCCGGTATCAATCGGGAAGATTTAATTAAAATCAATGCTCGAATTGTCACCGAAGCCACAAAACAGGCGATCGAGCATTCTCCCCAAGCAATCTTAATCACAGTCACAAATCCCCTAGATATCATGACTTATTTAGCGTGGGAAGCGGCAGATTTGCCAAAACACCGAGTCATGGGGATGGGGGGAGTTCTCGACTCCGCCCGCTTTCAAACTTTTATTGCAATGGAATTGGGCGTTTCAAATGCTCAAGTCAATGCAACTGTCATCGGTTCTCATGGCGATTTAATGGTTCCTTTGCCCCGCTATTCTACTGTCAACGGTATTCCCATCAATCAACTTATGGATGCTGGGACGATCGATCGACTCGTACAGCGGACTCGCCACGGCGGCGTCGAAATTGTAGAATTGATGAAAACTGGTAGTGCTTATTTTGCACCCGCATCTTCTGTCTGTTTGATGGTAGAATCTATTTTATTAAATCAGTCGCGACTCTTGCCTTGCTGCGTTTATTTGCACGGCGAATACGGCGTGCAAGATATCTTTTTAGGAGTTCCCTGCCGCTTGGGATCTCAGGGAGTGGAACAAATAGTGGAACTTGAACTCAGCGATACCGAAAGAGCAGCCTTTATCAAGTCGGGCAAATTGGTTGCCCAAAATATTGAGGAAGCCAGGGCAATATTGAAAACGGCTTCTTAAGCTTGTAGCTGTTGGTTGATCGTAGCAGCAGATCGCTCGCCGCTTCAATATAGCCATCCTCGCATCATTTGTGAATTTCTTACTCCCTCCCCTTGATAAGGGGAGGGTTGGGGTGGGGTCAAAAATTTACGACTCCTGCCAGGATTGCTATATAATAATTTATACTGAGTATGACAGTGCGATCGCTCTGTCGAAAGTAGGCTTTTCGGATTTAAACCCCGCTTTGATCAATATCATTGATCGTGCTTGTTATGCTGTATTTCACAAGCCGAAAAAGGGGCAGCAAGAAACCGATCGATAAACATAAAGTTTACTCTCAAAAACTTGCTGAAAACGCAAAAAAGGGCAAAAGTATTTGAACTTGGTCTGCGCGACAATACCATCAGAGTTTCTCTAGAAATTCAAGCCAAAAACTGCCATCCTTTCTTTACTACTAAACCAACAGCAGAAGCAGTCGGTTTTGGCTGATATCTCACTCGCGATCGGATTGCCCAACACGCTGGCACTTGAAAGGTAGGAAGTGAAATGCGAGTTTATACAGATTTTATCATTACTTCGCCCAAACTTTAATCCTCGCGATCGCCATTTCTATCGATCGAGCTGGAAATACCTTTACTTTCGCCAAAAATGTGATACCCTAAACATTTGTATTATCTAAAATTTTTACACTTCTCAAAAATCGCAAAAATCCGGCAAAAAGTCTCGGCGCGTGCGAACCTATCCCGAACGCGCGTGCGCGCCCGTTGCGGTAGGGAATTGCCCTTGAGTTGAGCCAATTTAACCATAGCCTGCAACTACATCAACTGTTTGACAGAAAACTAACCTCGCATTCGGTTAATTTTAATCAGTTTAAAAAATCCCATCCCTCCCATGAAATAAGGAGAAGGCAAGGAAAAATATCTAAAATTTAGGCTGACCCTAAAGATTGTAAAAAATCTAATTTCGGAGAGATAAATCGAGCATTACTTAAAACTCTAGAAAAGGGTATCGCCTAAATTTAAACAAATTTTAATAGAGCCGATTCCAACAGGATAGTCGAGCGCCAAACCAAGGAAACCATAGATCGAGTTTGCGGTAATAATAAAAAGGTGACAATTGCAACCGAAGGCGAGCCAAAAAAATGTCAAAATTAGTCAGAGACGCTCCTCCCGATCGCGCAACGGAACCGGGTTTCTTCTTCCCACTTTCCGAGATTACCTGACATGATTACGTTAATAAACCCGGTTTATGTGTAAGTTTTGTTAGCATTATTCTCAATAATTGAAAACTAATGATATCAAATCCGGTAGCATCGGAATTATTCCTCTCTGTATTCTCTCCCTCTGCGTTCTCTGCGCCCTCTGCGGTTAAATCATTCCGATACAACCGGAAACGATATGAAGTAGCCAATTATGCCAATTTTTCAGTAAATATACGGGAGCTAAGATGGTCGATTGACCTCCAAATCTCGAAAAAATACGGAAATGCAGCGTGAGTAGCTGCTAAGTGCTAGCAGAAGGAGGAGAATATGTTCTTTGCCTTTTTGAGTTACCAGGCTCAACTTGCAGAGCGCTATTGAGATGCCATCGGGAGCATCTCACCTTTGCAGCCCTCCGCTAGAAATTGGAGTTTTGAGGCAGGAGGCAGAAGGAAAGAGGCAGAAGGAAAGAGGCAGAAGGAAGGAGCCAGAAGAAGTATTTTTACAAATATGAGATGCTCCCGATGCCATAAACCTCGATAACAAACCGCAAAATAACTAAAGAAAAAGCATTATGTTTCATGAATACCTGTATCACGAAGTCTGCAACCTGCGCGAGAAACTAGCTCACCTAGAAAGACAAACGCAGTCTCAAACCTGGTTCAAAAAGCTGCAAGCGCTGATGGGAGTTATTAGCAAAATTCGTGAATCCCTAGACTTAGAAACAATATTCAAAATCACAGCCACCGAAGTTCGGCAACTCCTAAATGCCGATCGAGTCGCCATCTATCGCTTCTTTCCCGAATCCGAATTGAACGAGGGCGAAGTAGTGTCCGAAGACGTACTGCCCCAATACAGCCCATCTTTGGGAGCCAAAATCCGCGACTACTGCTTCGGCGAACAATTTGCAGCCAAATACACCAAAGGATACGTTCAAGCAGTCACGGACATCTACAAAGCCCGGTTGAGCCCTTGTCACCTCAAAATCCTCAAGCGGTTTCAAATCCGAGCCAACTTAGTCGTACCGCTGCGGCAAGGGAAACATTTGTGGGGATTGCTGTGCATTCACTCCTGCGGTCAACCCCGCCAGTGGCAAGAAGACGAAATCGAATTTGCCAGACAAGTAGGCGACCATTTAGCAGTTGCCATCTACCAAGCCGAACTGCACTTGCAAACCCAGAGGCAAATAGCAGAAATCGAATCCGCCCAGCAGAAACTCCGCGACAGCGAGCAAAAATATCACCAAATTCTCGATTCGATCGCCGATATGGTATTAGTCAAAGGCCCCCAATCGAAAATCGTCTGGGCTAATCAAGCATTCCGCGATTATTACGGCATGACTCAAGAGGAACTTCAAGACATCGTAGACGCACCTTTCGCCGATCCCGACAATACTCTCCAGTACGTCAGAGATGACGGCTTCGTATTTGACACCGGACAAACTCTGCAAATTTCTGAAGAACCGGTGACGCGGCACGACTCAGAAGTGCGGCTGTTCAGCACCGTCAAAACACCCATCCGCAACGCAGACGGCCAAATCGTCATGACTGTCGGCGTCTCCCGCGACATGACGGAACGCAAAGAAGCAGAAGAAGCCGTTAAAGCCAGCGAAACAAAATACCGCAGCCTGGTAGAAACCTCCCAAGACATGATTTGGTCGGTCGATGCTTCAGGGCGCTACACCTTCGTCAACCCAGCAGTTAAGTACATCTACGGTTACGAACCCGAAGAAATGATCCGTAGGCCGTTCTCCGACTTTGTGACACCAGAACAAAGCCAGAAAGATTTAGAAGTTTTCGCCCGCCTGTTGACCGGAGAATCAATTTTCCAGTACGAAACCACCCAAATCGCCAAAGACGGCAGCATGAAACATTTGATGTTTAACGCCATTGCCCTCTACGACGAAACCGGAAACTGCCTCGGCACGACCGGTACAGCCACCGACATTACCGATCGCAAGCGAGCAGAAGCAGCCTTACAACACGCCAACGCAGAACTAGAGCGCAGAGTAGAAGCACGCACGGCAGAACTACGACAGACTTTTGCCGCCCTCAGTGCCAGCGAAACCAAGTTTCGGACGATCGCAGCCACCATGCCCGGAGCTCTGTTCCAGTTTTGCAACCGTGACGGAGTTTGGCGCATTGACTACATGAGCGATCGCATCTTCGATATCAGCGGCGTCACAGCAGCAGAAATGATGCGAGACATGAATACATTCATTTCCCGCGTCCACCCTGAAGACTTGGAAAGCTACATCGCCTCCGTCTGCGAAGCCGTAGAAAACCTTTCCCTGTGGCACTACGAAGGGCGGTTAGTCAAGCCCGACGGTGAAATTCGCTGGTGGCAGGGCGACTCCATGCCCACCCGCAGCGAGAACGGCGAAATCGTATTTTGTGGCGTATTGTTCGACATTACCGATCGCAAAGTTGCCGAAACAGCCATCCGCGAGAGCCAGCGGCAGCTCAAAGAAGCCCAGAGACTCGCCCACGTCGGCAATTGGGAACTCGACGCAGCCACTGGAACCATCACTTGGTCGGAAGAACTTTTCCGCATCTTCGGGCTCGAACCGGCCGAAAGCGCGCCCAACCTAGCCCAACAGGTCGCTCTGATCCATCCAGAAGATTTGGAATTGTGGCAGACTCAAGTGCAGCGGGGACTCGAAGCGGGCATCCCCTTCGATTTTGACTTGCGCCTTTACCGTCCCGACGGCACGCTGCGGCATCTCAACGCTTTGGGTCGTGCCGAAACCGATGCCAGTGGCAAGGTGGTAAAAATGTTCGGTACGGCGATCGACATTACCGATCGCAAAGCCGCCGAAGCAGCCCTGCGGCAAGCAGCAGTCGAGTTGGAAGACAGAGTGAGCGATCGCACGGCCGAACTGTCCGAAGCAGTCACGCAATTAGAACAAGAAATTGGCGATCGAAAACTTGCAGAAGCAGCGCTGCAAGTTTCCGAGCAAAACCTGCGGACAATCTTTAACAATGTCTACGATGCTATCTTCATTCACGATTTAGAAGGAAACATTCTAGATGTCAATAATCGAATGTTAGAAATGTACGGAGTGAGCCAGGAACAAGCAACAAAATTATCATTTAAAAACGACTATTCAAGCCCAGACAATCCCATTGAACAAATGGAAGAACTTTGGGAAAGAGTATTAGCCGGCGAAACAGGTCGCGTGGAATGGAAAGCGAGGCGTCCCAACGACGGTTCAACTTTTGATGCAGAAGTGGCCCTGTCCAGAATTCATCTCAACGGCAATCTCAGCATCATTGCCAACGTCCGAGATATTAGCGATCGCAAACAGGCAGAAGCAGAACTGCAACACGCTCAACAGTTTATGGAGTCAGTGCTCAAAACCATACCCGTCGCAGTATTTGGCAAAGAAGCAAAAGAGTTGCGATTTGTACTCTGGAACCCAGTCGCCGAAGAGGTAATGGGTTTCCCCGCGGCTGAAGTTATGGGCAAAAACGATTACGACTTTTTCCCCAGAGAACAAGCCGACTTTTTCACCACCAAAGACCGGGAAGTGCTCGCCAGCGGGCAAATTTTAGACATTCCCGAAGAACTGATTCAAACAAGAGAAGGCGAGAATCGCATATTTCATACCAAGAAAACCGCAATTCTCGATCGAGAAGGCAATCCCCAATATTTATTAGCAGTTACCGAAGACATTACTGAGCGCAAGCAGGGAGAAATTGCTTTGAAGCGATCGGAAGCCCGACTCAGACAGCAGGCCGATCGAGAAAAATTGCTCAACAACCTCACTACTCAAATCCGCAATTCCCTCGACTTCGACAGTATCGTTACAGTTGCAGTTAAAGAAATTCGCGCTTTCATGCAGATCGATCGTTGCAATTTTGCCTGGTATCGCGACGACGGAGAGGAGCCTTTCTGGGAAATTATTAAAGAATCTCGCCTTCGGGAACTTCCCGATTTAACAGGTAGCTATCAAGCTTCCGACTTCGGTCCTGTGGGAGAAAAAGTATTGCAGATGGAAATGCTGCGGGTGGATGATGTCGAAACAGTCGCAGATCCTGTTTGGAAACAAATCGTTCGATCGATGGGCTACCAATCTGTATTAATCATTCCCATGCAGGCACTTTCTGGGGTAATAAGTGCAGTTAGCTGCTGCTCCTGCTGTTCTGTACGACCCTGGAGCGACAGCGAAGTAGAATTGTTGCAATCGATTACAGTTCAATTGGCGATCGCTCTCAACCAAGCCGATCTTTACGCCCAAACTCGCAATAAAGCTCTCGAATTAGAACAAACATTACAGAAATTAACCAGCACTCAATCACAGTTAATTCAAAATGAAAAAATGTCAAGTCTCGGTCAACTTGTGGCAGGAGTAGCCCACGAAATCAACAACCCAGTTAACTTTATTTACGGCAACCTCACCCACGCCAACGACTATACCCAAGACTTGCTACACCTGATCGAACTTTACCAAAATCACTATCCCGATCCAGTCCCGGAAATTCAAGAAGAAGTAGACCATATTGAACTAGACTTTCTGATGGAAGACTTGCCAAAGTTGCTTTCTTCAATGAAAGTCGGTGCAGACAGAATTCAACAAATTGTTGCTTCTCTCCGCACATTTTCCCGCATGGACGAAGCGGAAAAGAAAGCAGTCAACATCCACGACGGCATAGATAGCACCCTGATGATTTTGCAGCATCGGCTCAAAGCTAAACACAATCATCCAGAAATTGAGGTGATTAAAGAATACGCTCAACTGCCCTTAGTAGAATGTTATGCCGGACAATTAAATCAAGTATTTATGAACATCTTGAGCAATGCTTTGGATGCTTTGGAAGAACGGGATCTGCGCCGTTCTGCTGAGGAAATGCGGCAAAAGCCCAGCAACATCCGCATCCGCACTGAACTATCGCCAGCCGGCAAAGTAATCATTCGGATTGCTGACAACGGGCCGGGAATACCGGAGACTGTCGGCACTCGGCTTTTTGACCCGTTTTTTACCACTAAACCTGTGGGTAAAGGCACCGGGATGGGCTTGTCAATTAGCTATCAAATTGTTACAGACAGACACAACGGGTCGCTGAAATGCACTTCTTCGCCGGGCCAGGGTACAGAATTGGCGATCGAGATTCCCCTCAAAGCTAATTGTTAATAGGGAATTGGTAAGTTGTAATTGGCAATTGGCAATTGCGAAAGCGTTACTGTGCGTCATTCGATTTTAGATTTTAGATTTTAGATTTTGGATTGACTTGCGCGAGATAAATGCGGGGGCTTGAGGATTTTCGATTTTCGATGTTGGATTGATTCCACGGATAAACCACGTGGCGGGTACCATCAAGAAATTCGTGGTCAGTTTGGTAATTTTCAACCATATCAAATCCGGTAGCATCGTCCTGATATAGCAACCGCCAAGACGGTTAGGACGTTGTTAATGGCTGAAACGATTGATTTTATTGCTTCTTCCTGCTTCCTTCTGCTATAAAACCCAGTCATATCAAATCCGGTAGCATCGGAATTATTCCTCTCTGTATTCGGGAGCATCTCATATTTGTAAAAATACTTCTTCTGGCTCCTTCCTTCTTCTGGCTCCTTCCTTCTTCTTCTTTCCTTCTGCCTCTTTCCTTCTGCCTCTTTCCTTCTGCCTCCTGCCTCCTGCCTCCTGCCTCAAAACTCCAATTTCTAGCGGAGGGCTGCAAAGGTGAGATGCTCCCCTGTATTCTCTCCCTCTGCGTTCTCTGCGCCCTCTGCGGTTAAATCATTCCGATGCAACCGGAAACGATATCAATACTCAACAATCACGGACGGTACAACCGGAATTGAACCCATTCATCTGCGTGAATCTGTGTTTATCTGCCATCATCTGCGGTTTAAAAAAGAGAATGTATTAACCGCCGATGACAAGGGATTCACGCAGATTCACGCAGATGAATAATTCCGATGCTAACAGATTTGATATCATCACCGAAAATCTAATTTTGATGCAAAATTTATTCTCTGGTGCATCAGTTTTGAGATTAGGAGTTTGTAGCAAAAATGTCTTCAGGATGTGACGCACTATTTACCAATCTCTACCTCAATCAGTCCCTAATTTCTATATTACCGAGATTTATCAGGATTTCTGTCACTGCAGAACTATCCAAAGGTTTAGAAAACCAATATCCCTGAGCTAATTCGCAGTCTAGTTCTCGAAGCTGTGCTAACTGTTCGGCTGTCTCTACACCTTCGGCGATCGCATTTAATCCCAAATTGTGAGCCAAAGTTACGATCGCCCGCACAATCTGCAAAGGCTGACCCCCGTCGTCACCGTTTTCGACAGCCCCCAAGCGGCTCACAAAAGATCGATCGATCTTCAGTGTATCCAGCGGAAAACGGTGCAAGTAACTTAAAGACGAATAGCCAGTACCGAAATCGTCGATCGACAATCGAATATTTCTACCTTTTAATTCGGCTAGCACAATATTGGCTTTCTTGACATTTTCCACGATCGCGCTTTCAGTAATCTCCAATTTTAAACAGCTCGGATTGCAGCCCGTTTCTGCTAATATTTCATCTATTTCATCGATTAAATTCGGGAAACCTAACTGTTTAGGAGAAAGATTGACGCTCATTGTTAATTGCGAAGGAGCAATAATTGGTAATTTAAAATTTGGAATTGATACCTGGGAAGTTGTACTTAACGTAGCCGAACTATTGGTAATTGGGAATTGGGAATTGGTAATAGATGAGTGGAAATCGCTAATCGGGAATTGGTAACTGGGAATTGGTAATTTTTTACTGATTCTTTCTTCCCTGTGACCAATACTGGGGCTACGCTCAGTAAAAGTTCCGTGTTCCTCATTCCCTGTACCTGTTACATCAGTTAAATCCCCTACATTGCCCGTTGCCCTCTTCCTTCTTGTTACCCTGAGCGAAGTCGCAGCGCCTTCTTGCTTCTTGTTACCCTGAGCGACTTGCCCTGAGTGCAGCCGAAGGGAGTCGAAGGGCCTGGTTCCGACTTCCATTGGACTTCTTCCCTGTTCCTCGGTTAACATTTCTTGCCAAATCCGCAATTGCTGACAAGCTTCCCGCAACACCCAGGCTCCCAGAGGCACGATCAAACCTGTTTCTTCAGCTACAGGGATAAAAGTAGACGGCGGAACTAAACCCCGAACTGGGTGGTGCCAGCGCACCAAGGCCTCAAAACCTTCGAGCGCACCGCTGGCGAGCGAAACAATCGGTTGGTAGTGCACCATAAAGTGCGAACATTGATCCTTGCTCTCTCCTAATTCCTCCTTGCCCAAAATAGCCAACCGCAGGTCAGTTTCTAACTGCAACAGCGACATTGTTTGGTCGTGCATCGCCAAATTAAACACTTCGTGGCGGGCCTTACCCAAAGCTTTAGCGCGGTACATAGCGATGTCAGCATCGCGTAGGAATTCTTCCGGGTGAGTGTACGAATTCGATTCGCCACTGTCGGTGGCTTCGCCTCGACTGAAAACAATGCCAATGCTAGCGGTGGTAAATACTTCGTGTCCTTCGAGATGAAACGGCTTCGTCAGTTCTGTTTGTATCTTTTTAGCTGCGAGGGTGGCGTCGCTGAGGCTCTGAATGTGGTCTAGCAGGATGGTGAATTCGTCTCCCCCCAGCCGGGCGACGGTATCAGAAACCCGGACGCAGGTTTGCAGTCGCTGCGCCAGGGCGATTAGCAGTTTGTCTCCTAAAACGTGTCCTAAAGAATCATTAACTACTTTGAAGCGGTCTAAATCTAGGAAAAGTAAACCAAATTTGTAATCGGGGGACTGATTGGATCGGCGGATGGCTTGTCCTAGCCTGTCTAGGAACAAAACGCGGTTGGGCAAACCTGTCAGCGCATCGTGAAAAGCGCCGTGCAGCAGTTCCCGTTCTACTCGCTTGCGCTCGGTGACATCTCGGATAATAATCTGGGCGGCGGTCAAGCCTTGATAAGTAGCGGGGATGCCGGCCATTTCAACGTCTATTATTTGTCCGTCAAGCCGCATCAGTTTTTGTTCGGCAAGGTCGAGCGGCTGATTTTCTGTCTCGACTAGCCGGATGCGCTCTCTGGCTGTTTCCACATAGTTTGGATGGACGAAATGCAATACGGGAAAGCCGATGAGCGCTTCGGGAGAACTCGCACCGAGGAGTTTCGCGCCGGCAGCATTGATGTAGGCGATTTTCCCTTGACTGTGAACGGCGATCGCTTCGGGAGATAGTTCTACTAAACGGCGATAGCGTTCTTCACTTTCTTTGAGAGATACTATCAACTCGCAGCGTTCTTTTTCAGCCTCCTGGCGTTCGACTTCCATTTGGTGAACCGCCAGAATTTTGCCAATACTTTGAGCCATCAATTCTATAATTTCTATTTCCTCATACTTGAATTTTCTTTTCTTTATTTCGGGCGAACTAAAACTCAACGTGCCGTAAGTTTTATTGTTGACAAATATCGGCGTTCCGATGTAAGATTCCGACTTGCAGCTCTGATAAGCAGGATGTTCGCGCATCTCAATATCTGCTCCTATATGAGAATACGCAACAGTTTTATTAAGTTTAATTACTGCCGCGCAGTAAGTATCGCTGAGGTTCAATTCTAAGCCTCGCACGAAGTATTGTAAATCTGTTTTAGCTGCTCGGACAATAAAAGTCTCGTTGTCAACTTCAGCCATGATGCCCATAGAAAGTCCGAACATCAAACAGCCTGCTGTTAGATAATCGTCAACCAGTTCTTCAAAGTTTTGATAATGATAAGTTGTAATCCGGTGCAAGTGTTTGAGATTAGCGCTAAAAGCTGCTAAAGCTTGAGAATTTAAAAATAATTCTTCTTCCGATCGCTGGCGGTCGGTAATGTCTGTTTGTACTCCAATAAAGTGGGTTAAGTGTCGCCGCGAGTTGTAAACCGGAGCGATCGACAGTTCGTGCCAAAAAGGCGTGCCGTCTTTCCGAAAGTTGCGTAATATAACTTGAGATTCTCTGCCTTCTTCAATCGCAATTTGCAATTGTTGGGCAGCGGGGCCGTCAGTGTCTGTGCCCTGCAAAAATCGGCAATTTTTGCCCATTAACTCGTCTCTGCTATAACCAGTAATCCGCTCAAAACTCGGATTGACATAAATAATCGGATTATCTGCAACAGTCGCGTCGGTGATTGCAATGCCGTTGCTGCAACTTTCGATCGCCCGTTCCATCATTTGCAAACGCTCTTGCGATCGAATCCGCTCGATCGCCGCAGCTAACACGTTGGCGATCGCTTCTACAAAATAAACGTCATCTTGACTGAAAACCCGCCCTTGGCAGGTATGAACCCCCAAAATGCCCCAGGCCTGCGAGGAGGAACTGTTGGCTGGTTCTGCTTGTCCCCAGTTCCTCCCCAGTCCCCGATTGCCGGGAATAATGACAGTGACGCCGCTGACAGCCCGGTGGTTGTGCAGCAGCGGCAACTCGCTAAAGCGCGTTTCCACCCGCAAATCTTCGACGATTGTCGGTTCGCCCACTAGCAATGTGTAACCTGCTTGCGATCGGGCAGAAGCGGCAACAGTAGCGCTGCCGACGAGACCTGGCTGCCAGCCAACCCCCGCTCGCAGCATAAAAGCATGACCAGAGGGCAACAGTTCTAACACCTGGCAATAATCAACGTCCAGGGTTTGAGCAATTAAAACCGCAGCTTTGTCCATCAGTGCGGACAAATCTGTTTCGGCCAGGGCCTGCTGCCCCAAGTAAGCGACAGCCGCTTGCTGGCGGGCCCGCGAGTGGATTGACGTGAGCAATTCCTGCTCCTTGGCGGCCGCTCGCTTCCGATCCGTAATGTCGCTGAACACCGACAGAACAGCTTTCCCCGACACCAATGTCAGATACCGCATCGATACACTTGCCCAAAACAGCGTGCCGTCAGCTTTTTTAAGCCGGATTTCTGTCTCGCGGACCAGTCCGTTGCGGGCGAGCCGTAACAGCAATTCCTGGCGCTCTGCAGGTTTGTGGTAGAGCGTTTCGGCTTTTTGGCGGTCGATCGACTTGAATCCTGTGAACCCGAAAGCCTGACGACATAAATCGTTACTATAAAGAATTGTGCCGTCCGCCAGACTGCTGACGATCAGGGGTATTGGCATCGAGTTGGCGATCGTCAGCAGTAATTCTTTGGTTACTTGCAGCTCTTTGTACAAATCGGGCTTGGAGGCCCAGCCGTGAAAGTCTTCAGAGTTTTCAGGGATAAAACTTTCCATTGTTTAATCGATCCATTAGCAGACAACTTTTTTAAACTTGTGGTCAATCAATACTGCGGACGGTTTTAATTAGCATTCGTAGAATATAAAGTTTCAAGTCGATTCGCCAATCGAGCTACCAACGGAAAATCAAGGGTTTCAAACTACGAACTAAAAACAGTCCAGACTATTGGTAAATGACGATTTCAGATGCAGAGGAGGATCTACAGTAGCCCACAACACATTAATCTTAACCAGAACTATGCAACTGAACGCCCCTAAACTGATCGGCTGAAGTTGGATCCGCTGCTTTCCCGTCAAAGACCACATCTGTCTTTGGTATGACAATCTACTGTTTTTAAAGTTGCGTTAAGTTTTGATGTATGGCGAGGTACTTTACCCAATGTGCAGCGGAAGCTCCTAATCTAAAAAGTAAAGTCACCTACTTGCCAACCACCGAATACTATCCGAGGAGAGAGGAGAAATGCTTGAATCTTACCGCCGTACCGCGGCCGAACGGGCCCATGAGGGAATTCCACCCCTGCCGCTAGATGCCCAGCAAACGTCGGAACTGTGTGAACTGCTGAAAAATCCGCCGGCACAAGAAGAAGAAACCTTAATAGAATTATTGCGCGATCGTGTCCCCCCAGGCGTAGACAGCGCCGCCTACGTCAAAGCTGGTTTTCTAACTGGCATTGCTAAAGGCGAAATCCACAGCCCCCTAATTGCTCCCAAATGGGCAGTTTACCTGCTGGGGACAATGATGGGCGGTTACAACGTCCAATCTTTAATCGATTTGCTCGACCCCACTGCCGAAATCGCCATTCCCGCCACCGCCGCCCGGGCACTGAGCAAAACGTTGTTAGTATTCGACGCTTTCCACGATATTCTGACTTTATCCGATACCAATCCCTACGCCAAGCAGGTAGTCGATTCTTGGGCGGATGCCGAGTGGTTTACGGGTCGTCCTGTGTTGCCAGAAGCGATTACCGTTACAGTCTTCAAAGTTCCTGGAGAAACCAATACTGACGACTTGTCGCCAGCACCTCATGCTACCACGCGGCCGGACATTCCCCTACACGCTTTGGCGATGCTCGAAAGTAAGATGCCTGGGGCTTTGCAAACCATTGCAGACTTGAAGCAAAAAGGTTATCCCGTAGCTTATGTTGGTGATGTTGTCGGTACCGGTTCGTCGCGGAAATCGGCGATTAATTCCGTGCTCTGGCATATTGGCAATGATATTCCGTTTGTGCCGAACAAGCGCAGTGGCGGTTATATTTTAGGAAGTGCGATCGCCCCGATATTCTTCAATACCGCTGAAGATTCCGGCGCATTGCCGATCGAATGTGATGTCTCCCAAATGGAAACAGGAATGGTAATTACCATCCATCCCTACAAAGGCGAAATCACCAACGAAGCCGGAGAAATCATCTCCACCTTCACCCTCAAACCCGACACAATTCTAGACGAAGTTCGCGCCGGTGGCCGAATTCCGCTATTAATTGGACGAACTTTAACCGACAAAACCCGCGCAGCTTTAGGACTAAAACCAAGCACTATTTTTACCCGCCCTACAATCCCAGTAGATACGGGCAAAGGCTTCACTTTAGCACAAAAAATGGTAGGCAAAGCTTGCGGTTTGTCCGGCGTTCGTCCCGGTACATCTTGCGAACCAGTCATGACAACAGTCGGCTCGCAAGATACCACTGGGCCCATGACTCGGGACGAATTGAAAGAACTTGCTTGTTTGGGATTTAGCGCCGATTTGGTGATTCAAAGTTTCTGCCACACCGCCGCTTATCCAAAACCAGTTGATGTCAAAACTCACCACGAATTGCCCGATTTCATGGCAGAGCGCGCCGGTATAGCTTTGCGCCCCGGAGACGGCATTATTCACTCTTGGCTGAACCGGATGTTATTGCCAGATACAGTGGGAACTGGCGGCGATTCTCACACTCGTTTTCCTTTGGGAATTTCCTTTCCTGCGGGTTCGGGATTGGTGGCATTTGCTGCGGCATTGGGCGTCATGCCTTTGGATATGCCGGAATCAGTTTTAGTGCGGTTTAAAGGTGAATTGCAGCCCGGAGTAACGCTGCGGGATGTTGTGAATGCAATTCCCTATGTGGCCATTCAAAAAGGTTTGCTAACCGTCGAGAAACAGAACAAGAAAAACATCTTTTCTGGACGGATTATGGAGATTGAAGGTTTGCCCGATTTGAAGGTCGAGCAGGCTTTTGAATTGACCGATGCGACGGCCGAGCGTTCTTGCGCTGGATGCACGATTAAATTGAGCGTGGAGACTGTTTCCGAGTACATTCGTTCCAATGTCGCCCTGCTGAAAAACATGGTGGCCCGGGGCTATCAAGATGCGCGGACGATGATGCGCCGGGTGGCGAAGATGGAGGAATGGCTGGTCAATCCGGTGCTGATGGAGGCGGATGCTGATGCGGAGTACGTTGAAATCATCGAAATCGATCTGAACGAGATTAAAGAGCCAATTGTGGCTGCTCCCAATGACCCGGATAATGTTAAGTTGTTGAGTGAGGTTGCGGGCGATCGGGTTGACGAAGTATTTGTCGGTTCCTGCATGACAAATATCGGTCACTACCGCGCCACAGCGAAGGTGTTGGAAGGTGCAGGGGAAGTGAAAACTCGCCTGTGGATTTGTCCGCCCACTCGCATGGACGAACAGCAACTCAAAGAAGAAGGTTATTACAGCATTTTTGGAGCTGCTGGAGCTCGTACAGAAATGCCAGGATGCAGTCTTTGTATGGGCAATCAAGCGCGGGTTAAAGATGCGACAACGGTGTTTTCAACTTCTACTCGCAACTTTAACAACCGCATGGGCAAAGATGCTCAAGTTTATCTCGGTTCGGCGGAATTGGCTGCCGTTTGTTCGCTGTTAGGTCGCATTCCCACAGTCCAAGAATACAATGACATTGTGTCGAAGAGAATCGATCCTTTTGCTGGGGATTTGTATCGGTATTTGAATTTCGATCAAATTGCTGGTTTTGAGGATGAAGGCAGAGTGGTTGCTTTGGAAGATATGCCTCGCATTGAGGATATTTTGGGGATTCCCGATGGTGTGTTGAGCAAGTAATTTCGTCGCAACTCAGCGAACTGCTTATCTTGAAACGCAGATGAACGCAGGTGAACGCAGATGAATTTTATCTGCGTTCATCTGTGTTAATCCGCTGACATCTGCGGTTACAACAAATCCCAGAATCTCCATGAATCATCCCCCGTTTTTTGTTTAAAATATAAGTAGAGGCGAGTTCGATCGCCAATCTCTAATTCCGATCCAGGATATCGACCTGCCAATTCCTATAAATCCGCTTGAGGAGAAAAAAAGTATGTCTGAACGAGCTTTAATCACTGAAAACCCAGAGACACCAACTTCAGCGCCAGAAATTCGCATTGGTAATGAAATGGTAGAGTTTCTCAGTGTAATTCAGCAAACTCCGAGAGAATATTGGCCTAATTTGCTTAAAATGATGAGGTTATTTCTGGAAACTGTGACAGTTAAGCCAGGATTGTCGGAACCCGCCGAGACGCCTGAAAATGTAGATTTTACTAAACTGTCGAAGGAGGGAAGTATCAACAGAAATCAAGCTATGACCAGAGTAATGCTAGCGGGGATAAAGGAGGGAAATGAGGATAACGAAAAACCAGAAATTATCGATCCTTTACAGCAGCACGAAGCTCTGAGCAAGCTGTTACAGTCTTGGGTAGATGATGGAGATGAACAGGAGCAAACAGAAACCGCTGAAGTTCTCCGCAAGGCACTAGAAGAAAACCCCGTGCATATATAAGAGCATTCCATGAGCAGAATAGTTTTGTTCGATTCTGGGCCTTTAGGAATTGTTACAAATCCCAAAGCCACCTCTCCTTTTTATCAAGAGGGCAAACTTTGGCTGCAATCTTTGCCACAGAAAGGTTACATTGTAATGCTCCCTGAAATTGCTGACTATGAGGTGAGGCGCGAATTAATTCGTGCAGGTAAAACGGAAGGTATTAAACGACTCGATCAACTTAAATCGCAAATCCCCTACCGTCCTTTGACTACCGAGGTAATGCTTCTAGCGGCTCAGTTGTGGGCGGATGCACGAAACAGAGGAAAGCCAACGGCAGACTCCAATGCACTTGACGGGGATGTGATTCTGGCGGCTCAAGCAATATTGGAAGTAAATGCAGGCAATGAAGTGGTGATTGCGACAACAAATGTGGGTCATTTGTCTCAGTTTGTGGAGGCTCGCGAATGGCGATTAATCTCATGAAGCTGGATTCGGGGATAAAAACTCAGGAATGAACTCGTTAGCGAAGGTTGCAGAAGCCGATCGCACTTACGCACTTAGCCAATCCCTGCTATACTTTGAACTACAGATATAGCGGTTCTCAAGCGTGGTGAGGTATGCCCTATGCCCTATGCCCTATGCCCTATGCCCTATGCCCTATGCCCATGAGTACCTCATCTTTCTGAGAAAGGCTATATTTTTACAGACACCGTTAGCGAGATAAACAGGATGGTGGAAACAGTGGACACAATCGAAAAAATTGACGATCGCACACAAACCCGCTACTGGGGTCAAGTTACAGTCATAGACGCGGGCGATCGTTATAAGATCAATCGCATTGAAGTCAAGCCGGGGCATCACATCAGCACCCAAATGCACTATCACCGCAGCGAGCACTGGGTTGTCGTCTCCGGTACCGCTAAAGTTATCTGCGACGACAAAGAGACGATTCTCATGCAGAAACAGTCAACCTACGTTCCCATGAATACTGCTCACCGCGTAGAAAATCCAGGCGTTATTCCCTTGGTGATGATTGAAATCCAAAATGGTGAATACCTCGGCGATGATGACATTATCCGCTTCGCCCAAGATGCTCACGAGCAAGATTGATCCTAGATCCAAATATGAAGCAATCGCAGACGGCTGGGAAAAGCTTCACACAGCCAACAATGACCCAAAGCATCCAGGATACAAGCCCCCGGGTTCATCCGTGGGGTCAATGCTTCAATTCTAAAATCTAAAATCTAAAATCTATTCACCTACGCAGCGACAGGAAACCAGATAATATCATGTCCGCTCGATTGACCATAATATCCCGGCCGGGCGGGTTTTTGAGATTGTCAATTATTGGCAGATATTGTTAGTGAACCCGCCCCTACCTGATGAAGGGTAATCGACCGGACATGATATAAATCCTACCATTAAAACTGTAGGGGCAATTTCAGAATTGCCCCTACCTGATTATATTAACTTTGTTAAGCACCAGAATTTGATATAGCAATTGGCGATCGTCCTACGGCAAAGAAGCGTTTTTCAAATCTACATTTGCCATATTGGCATTCTTTAAATTAGCACCTGTCAAGTCCGAACCGTTCAAATTTGCACCGGTCAAATTTGCATTGGTCAAATTTGCATCCCGCAAGTTGACTCCCTGTACGTCTATTCCCGACAAACTGCCACCTCTGAGGCTGACATTAGATAAATTCGCTAAAGACTGGCGAGCATTTCTCAGGTTTGCACCTGCCAAATTGGCGCTTTCTAAATTAGCGCCGATTAAATTAGCGCTGGTGAGGTTGGTATTTTTCAAACTCGCAATCACTAAACCCGCCAAACTCAGATTAGCGCGGCTCAAATCAGCACCCTCCAAATTAGCCCCGTGCATTTTAGCCGCAATTAAACTCGCACCTTGCAATTTAGCTTGTTTCAGATTTGCTTCATTCAGTTTGGCTTCGTTCAAATTTGCACCGTTCAAATTTGCACCGTTCAAATTTGCACCGCTCAGATTCGCACCGCTCAAATCTGCGCCCGTCAAATCAATACCAGCAAGCTCCGCTCCTGTCAAGTCACATTGGGTACAATTTTTAGTTTCTAATAATTGTTTGACGTGTGATACGTTTTCTGCCTTTACTCCAGAGGCACAACCGATCGCAATCAGCAGCCCTGTTGTTGTTAAAATTCCAAGTTTCATATACCCACCCTCAGCAATGTCTCTCTCTTAATAATATCCCACATTATTAAAGAGGGTTGGGTGATCAGTCTCTTTGATAAACTGTGACAATCATCACCCTGTTGTGCACAAAATATGCAATAATTATTGACGTTTCAACTCCCCCAAATTATTGTAACGAATTATTGCTTTTTCAGGAACCAAAAAGGAAAAGATTGCGTCGGTTCTAGACGGACACCGGTGATGGTGTTCTGAGCAAATGTATAGTCCTTATCCTGCCAAAGAGGGATGAAAGGTACATCTTTACCCAGTATGTCTTGAATTTCGGCAAACAGGGCTTTGCGGGTTTCAGGGTTTGTTTCTTTGCGCTGCTTGTCGATCAGTTGATTTACTCTATCGCTATAATAAAACGAACCCTGACCTTGACTTTGACCTTTGGAGCAGCCCTCAGCCTCGGAACCTGTCGCACAATCTAAAAACGGGTGGATGTAATTGTCAGCGTCAAAAAAGTCGGCAGACCAATCCACTAAAACCGCAGGATAAATTCCCTTCTCTATATTTTGAAACAAAGTCGGAGATTCCACGCTGTTAATTTCTACCTTCATTATCCCGTCCATTTTAAGTTTAGCTTGCGCCTCCATCATGCTCACCACTAAAGCTCGTTTTGTGGAAGATGAAGCATACCAAATTGGCAAAACAAAAGGATTTGTGGCCGAGTATCCCGCTTTCGTTAAAAGTTCCTTAGCCTTTGTCGTGTTGGCATCACCGTAGAGTTCTTTAAAAACCGGTTTTTGAACGTCGAAGTTTGTGGGAATCAGACTGTAAAGCGGTTGTGCTTGTCCCCGCAGTACGCGCTCGTTAATCACCGGGCGATCCATCACTGCTGCGATAGCCTGTCTGACTTCTAACTTGTCCAGCGGTTTAGACTTGGTATTCAGCGTTATGTAATTAACCGTACTGCTTTCCCCGACGATTTCCTGCCATTTCCCTTTTTTTGCTCCCTCGTCCAAGCTTTGAACTTGGTCTGCATCCAGAGACAAATAAGCCACATCAACTGCACCAGTCTGAAAAGTATTGAACAAATTTGACGAACTAGAAAGCAGCAAAATGTCAATTCCTTGATTAACCGGCTTTTCCCCCCAATACTTGTCAAACACGTCAAACTTGACAGAATCGCTGCCGTACTTCGCCAGCTTGTAACGTCCAGTTCCCACAAACGTATCGGGTTTAAATTTACCCTGTCCAATCTCGTATGCTTTCGGAGAAACAGCACACATACCCGAAAATGTCAACAGGGAAGGAAAAGCAGAAAAAGGCTTTTTGAGTTGAAAAGTTAATTCATATTCGCCCGTGGCTTTTACCGATTCTACTGCATCGCTCAACAACATAGCCGGACTGCCACCATTTTTGATAAACCGCTGCAAGGAAAATTCCATTGCGGCGGCGTTAAACGGTGTGTCGTCGTGAAAAATAACGCCTTGACGCAAGGGGATTGTATATGTCAATCCGTCTTGGCTAACTTTTGGCATCGCTGTCGCTAAGTGGGGGATTAACTCTGTAGTTCCCGACTTGTAGGCGTAGAGAGTGTCGCCCAAATTGCGTAGCAATTGTCCAGATAAGGTTTCGTAACCGTCCGCAGGGTCGATCGTCCGCAATTTCAAAGTTGTGCCAATAGTAACGCGGTTATTAGCATTTTCGCCGCTCGCAGTGACCGATGGACGTGTTCTTTGTCCACAACTTGCAGTTAACAAGCAGCAAAGAAAGAACAGAGCTATCGCTTTAATCACTGAAGGTTTTATATGTATTTTAGGCTGCTGCTTGTTGATTCTCATCGTCTTTTTTTGACACTCCAAATTACTGATTATATTATCAGGACTTACGCACTGTTAGACTAGAAACCGGATTTATTGATAGATTCTCCTGTAATATCACGTCCGAGCGATTGACCATAATATCCCGGCCGGGCGCGTTTTTGAGATTGTCAATTATTCGCAGATATTGTTGTTGAACCCGCCCCTACCTGATTTCGGTCGAAGCGAAGCGGAGGGAATCGACCGGACAGAAGATAATACAAATATCGCTGCCTAACCAGAGCAACTTAAAAGCTTGGTGATGTTCGATCGGTTTGAACTCCTTCGGATCAATTTTTAGAGCTGGCTGGCTCATGAGTATTTTTGCTAAGAAGTGCGACGATCGTCTTAATTAATTTATCCGGTTCGATCGGCTTTGCCAGATGTCGGTGAAATCCAGCTTGCAAAGCTTGCTGTTGATTAACCTCGCCCGCATAGGCAGTCAGGGCGATCGCGGGAATCAGCCCTCCCCGTTCTGGCTGCAGGGCTCGCACTTGCCGCAACAGCATATAGCCATCCATCCCCGGCATTCCAATGTCGCTCACCAGGACATCGGGCTGGAAAGTCGCCAACGCTGTGAGGACTTCTTGAGCGACAGCAACAGTCAGTACCTCTGCACCTGCATCTTCTAGCAAAAAGGAAATCAACTCTCGCATATCCGGCTCATCATCTACCACAAGTATCCGCATCCCGGATAACGGTTCCTCCGCAGTCGATCGTTCCGAAAGTCCTGCCAGAGAGTTTTCTTGTCTTACCTTCGGTGATAGAGGCAGTCTTACAGTAAAGGTAGCTCCTAACCCTTCACCGGCGCTATCTGCCACAACGGTGCCGCCGTGCAGTTCGACTAGATGCCGCACGATCGCCAATCCTAAACCCAAGCCACCAAACTTGCGGGTTGTAGCGCCATCTTTTTGGCGGAAGTAGTCAAACACGTAGGGTAAAAACTCCGGTGCGATGCCAATCCCTGTATCCGCCACCGTAATTTGAGCCTGATTGCCAACACGAGTCAAATTCACCTCAACGCGCCCCCCGGCTGAAGTAAATTTGACCGCATTGGAAACAAGATTCCAGACAATCTGCTGCAAACGGCCCGAATCCCCCAAAATTTGTCCGATCTGAGGATCTAACACAGTCCGAATATCAATGGATTTAGCAACAGCAGCCAAATTGACAGTTTCGATCGCCGATTCCACAGTTAAAGCTAAATCGACTGGACGAATATTAAGACTAAGCTTGCCTTGGAGAATTTTCGAGACATCAAGCAAATCTTCAATCAATTCAGTTTGCAGCTTGGCATTGCGTTCGATCGTCGCTAACGCCTGTGCAGTTTTGGCCGCATCCAGCTTGCCAGTTTGCAGCAGCTTTGTCCACCCCAGGATCGGATTGAGGGGCGATCGCAACTCATGGGATAGTACCGCTAAAAACTCATCCTTGATCCGATTTGCCTGTCTTAGCTGTTCCGCTTGCTGCTGCAGTGAATCGTTCAGGTTTGCCCGTTCCAGAGCGATCGCGATCTGGTCACAGGTAGATCGCAGCAGATCGATTTCAGCAGGCGTGAAGTGCGTCCGAGTCAGACTGGCAAAGGAGAGCGTTCCTAATAACTGCCCTTGAGCGATTAACGGTTGACCCGCGTAAGCCATGATGCCCAGTTCAGAGACGGCTTTACCATTCGGATGAGTGGAAAGTTCGGCTTGATTCAAGACAAGTTGCTGCTGCGTTTGGGCAACCAGTCCGCAGAGATATTCCCCTAAATCGATCCATGCGATCGCCTGCGCCCTTTCTTCAGAGATGCCATCATAGTTTCTCAAATGCAGCATCCGGCGGTTGTCTTTTTCTTCCACCATGAAGTTGTAGTAAGAGTGCAGATCGAGTTGCAATGCAAGTTTGCGGAATAGCGTGTCCATCAAAGCCAGAGGCTGTTCTGTCTGCATCAGATCGCGGGTAGTTTCATACAGAAATTGCAGTCGCTCACTTGCTTGCCGTTGTGCAGTCTTGTCCTGCATGATTTTGACAAATCCCTGCGGACAATCCGCTTCATTAAGCAGGGGCATCATCAATCCACTGGCCCAAAAGCGATTCCCATCTTTGCGGACGTGCCAGCGTTCGTCTTCGGCCCGTCCTTGCAGTAGAGCCGTTTGCCTCTGGTACTCGGCTTGTCCTTGTTCGTTATCTTCGGGTGTGAAGATCATCCGACTCGAGCAACCAATTGCTTCTGTCTCGGTATAGCCCAACAACCTTTCTGCCCCTGAGTTCCAACTGGCAATGATGCCGTTAAGGTCGAGGGTGAAGATGGCATAATCTTTGGCGCTTTCAATGATCAGACGGAGGCGGGATTCACTCTCGCGCAGGGCTTCCTCAGCTTGTTTGTGGTCTTCAATATCAACACAGGAGCCGATGTAGCCCAAGAACTCACCGTCCAATCCGTAGCGAGGAACAGCTTCATCCATAATCCAACGGTATATGCCATCACAGCGTTTCAAGCGATAGTCCATCTTGAACGGTTGACGGGCATCAAAGGCAGTCACATACGTGTCTAAACAGCGCTCCAAGTCGTCGGGGTGGACTCCTTCTGTCCAACCATTGCCCCTTTCTTGCTCGATCGTCCGTCCCGTAAAGTTTAGCCACGGGAGGTTGAAGTAATAACAGAGTTTATCGGTGCGGGCCATCCAAATCAGCACCGGGGCGGCATCTGCCATCACCCGGAACCGTGCCTCACTCTCCCGTAGTGTGGCTTCGGCTTGTTTGCGATCGGTGATATCGTTGACCAGTGCTACAAACCCTTCAACTTTTCCCTGGCTATTGAAGCGGGGAACATAGGTCGCATTGATATAACGGGTTCGACCGTCTTTGTAGGGAATTTGGGTTTCAAAGGTCACTTCCTGTCCTGCCAAGACTTGCTCAACATAAGGACGAATCTCTTCATAGGCAGTTTCGCCTAAAACCTCTTGAAGGTGCTTGCCATAGATTTGCGCTGCCGGATGTCCCAACCATTCTTCGTATGCTCGATTGTTGAAGCGATAGCGCTGGTCTGAGTCTACAAAGGAAATCAAGGCAGGCACGGCATTGGTGACTAAACGAAGTTCTGCTTCTCGTTGTTGCAATACCTCCTCGGCCAGTTTTTGAGCGGTGACATTTCGGAAATAAATGGTAATCCCGTTCGCGGCAGGGTAGGTGCGAACGTCATACCACCGATCGTGATCGGGATAAAACGCCGTGACTGACAAAGCCACGCGCTCGTTTGCCACGCGCCGATGAACCCGCTCAAACTCGGTGTCATTGAGTCCTGGGAATTCTTCCCAAAAATTCTTCCCAATCAGAGCGCCCGGAGTGCGGTCTAGCAGAATTTCCGCTGACCGATTCACGTAAGTGAAACGCCAATTCTCATCAAGGGAAAAGAATCCATCATCAATGCTCTCTAGAATGTTGCGACTCTGCTCTTCGCTTTGACGCAACGCTTCTTCGGCTTGTTTGCGATCGCTGATGTCGATTAATACGCCGCGCGTCGAAATTATGATGCCCTCAGCGTTATAGGCGCAATCGCCCTTTGCCAAAATCCAACGAACGGTGCCATCTGCCCAAAGCGTCCGATACTCAATTTCAGTATGCGGTTGATTCGCTTTTAGCTCAGTGAGGGCGCTGTGAAGTAATGGGCGATCGTCGTGATGCACCGCTTCTAAAAACACCTGCATGGACATTGCGGTATTGACGGGTAAACCAAACATTGCTTTGGCTATGTCCGTCAAACTCAGCGTGTCAGTTTCCATATCCCAATACCACAAACCCAAATTGCCGCCTTCGGAAGCCAGTCGGAGCTGTTCTTCGCTCTCGCGCAACGCCTGGAACGATCGATCGCGCTCGAAGGCGATGCTGGCAACTTGGGTGCCGAACTCGGCGAGTTTATGTTGCCAATCAGTGGGCATCCGTGCCTCGCTAAAGCACAGCATCAGCGACCCCATAGGTACATTGTCCTGCCTGAACACGGGCTGAGAATGACAGGCTAGAATGCCATGAGCCACGCATAAATTTCGCCATGCTTGCGACCAGCGATCGTCGTTGGCAATGTCGGCGCAGGTCACGGGCTGACCGCTATACACTGCTTCGCCGCAGGTTCCAATACACAAATCGTTAATCGGAGCATCTTGGAGTCCTTCACCAAAAGACGCTGGAAAGTCTGGAGTAATGGATCTCTTAAACGTCAGCCGCTGAGCATCGGCTAGCAGGAAGCAGGCGCGGGTACCCGGATTCAGCCTGGATACTGAGTCACACACGGCTGCCAGACAGTCGTCTAGTGGCTGTCCGAAAGCGATCGACTCCAGCAGTCGTTTCTGCTCGATTAGGAGGAGTTCCCCCTGCTTGCGATCGGTAATGTCGGCAAGCAAAACGGTCAGTCCACTGGGCGAAGGGTAAATTCGATGGTCATGCCAACCGTTCCAAGGTGAGTAGAGATAATCAAACTGGAGTGGCGTTTGTTCGCACATTGCCCGATGAAACTGCACGTAAGCATCGGTGTCAACGGCAGCCGGAAATAGCTCCCAAACGTTCTGACCCAGAATCGCTGACTGCGACATTCCAACCATTTCACAGTAGCGATCGTTGGCATAGGTGTAGCGCCAATCGCGATCGAGGATGTAAAACCCATCGTTGATGCTAGAAAGTACCGTTTCTAGCTGTTCTTTTGCCGCAGTCGCCGCAGTTTGTGCTGCTTCGCCCCGAACCAGGGCCTTTTGTTCTAGCGACCTTGACTCCTGTAAAGTTTGCAAGGCTGCTTTCGCGTTTTTTATAGCAGTGCGCCACGATAGATTGAGTGAAGCGCTCAATCCTGCGGCGATCGAAAACATACCCAGCCGAACAATTGTCTCTACATTAGCGATCTGTAAGGAATAGAACGGCTCAATAAAAAAATAGTTGATGGCCAGCGTAGATAAAATTGTTGCCAGCAACCCAGCCCCGAAACTGCCATACCAGGTACTCACTATCACCGCGATGAAAAACAGAGGCGTCGTGGTTGGATAGATCCACGGTAAAAGCGATCGGGTTAGCGCCAGTGCCAAAGCCACGGAGAGGGTCGCCACACCATAGGGAAGTAGTCGAATATCTCTGAAAATGCTGTTGATTCCCTCTAAACTCACCCTTTGTACTCCTTATCCGAAAAATATCTTGCTCGCAGCGCCTTACTGCATTCGCGAAGCGTTGCATCTGGCGAATTATCAACTCATCCAGCAATATCTAAATTTGCTTGACTGCCAACCCAGAAGGCGTAGCGTGTCCATTTTCCCAACGATTAATCGTGGGAAAGGTCATCCCTAATTCATCCGCCAACTTTTTCTGAGACAGGTGCAGCGCTTGCCGCTGTTCTCGCACCAAATTACCGATCGCTGGTTTTTGAGCCCTAAGCCGTTCTCTTTTGAGATCCCTCAGAAGTAACAGATATAAAGCTGTTTATATTTTACACCTTTGACAGATTCCAGAGTAATCCCTAGGACGATATTTTCTTAGACATTTCCCTAATAAGTCCGACAATCGGTGTAGGAGGGAGTGGTTCACGTAAAATAAACCTAATATGGCCAAATATGTACCACCAAGAATTGCTATTCAACGACTTGGAGTATGTTCAAAAACACGCTTAGCGGTGGGAAAAAGAAGGGAAAATCAAAGCGTACAGAACACCATCAGGACAGCGACGATACGACTGTGACTCAGTTGTCAATATTCCATCTACTAAACCAACCATCCTCTACGCCAGAGTTAGCAGTCGAAGTCAAAAAGCCGACCTTCTACGACAGACTGACTTTCTTCTGTCTCGCTACCCCGGATGTGAAATTATCCAAGACATCGGGAGCGGCCTCAATTTCAAACGGAAAGGTCTTATCGCCCTACTGGAACACATTTACACAGGCGACATCGGAATGGTTGTCATTGCCTCAAAAGATAGATTGTGTCGATTCGGGTTCGATCTTATCTCATGGTTTGCGGAGCGGGGCGGATGTAAAATTCTGGTTCTCAACAATTGCACACTTAGTCCAGAAAGAGAAATGGTTCAAGACATACTCGCAATCATCCATGTCTTCAGTTGTCGATTGTACGGACTCAGAAAGTACAAAAAGCAAATCATTGAAGACTCTGACGTACCGAGTGTACCCAAAGGGGGAAACCAAGAAAATCTGGATGTTGAGAATTCATGCCAATCGCAAAGTTTACAATAACGCAATTTCTTACCTCAACCAACATCAAGGAAAGTTTACCTATTACACTGTTGACAAAAAGACTAATCAGCCAGTTTTGAAAACTTCTGGGAAGCAAGCATTTCGGAGTTTCTGTAAAACTTTGGGTTACGAGATAATCCCTGAATGGTGCAAAGAGCTAGGAATAGCTCATGGCTTAGATAACGCCCTCTTCGAGGCTTATACAGCTTGGAAGAAAACTGACAAACAACCAACTCACATAGGTAAAGGGAAAAAGGCGAAAATCAATCCTTTAGCTGGACTAAGACTAGCCAAATTCAGGTCGATTCGATCCCAAAAACAGACCATTCAGTTTGACCCGGGTGATTATAAGAACGGTCATCTCATGGCTAACGCTAGCAAGGGTTTAGAAAAACCTCTTTGGACTGGGCAAGATTTTTGCTTAATCAATTACGACAAAGCTGTAGAAGTCACTTACAATAAAGGACGTTGGTTTGTGAATATGCCTGTAGAGATGGACGTTCCAGTATCGAGAAATGGTGGCAAGACCATCGCACTCGATCCAGGACTGCGCTGTTTTTTGACCGGGTTTGATGGCAATTATTTCACTGAATTTGGGAAACATGACTTGGGACGAATTGCTAGATTGTGTCAGCATTTAGATAAAATTCAATCCAAGCGTGACCAATTGAAAGGTTCGGTATTTTCCCGATTGCGTTACCGACTAAGGCAAGCAATGGAGAAAATAAGAACTAAAATCAAAAACTTGCGATCAGAAGCTCACAAACAAGTAGGAAGTTACTTGGCGCGTAATTACGATGTCATTTACTTGCCACACTTTGAGACTTCTGAGATGGTGGCAAGAGGAAGTCGCAAACTTAATTCTAAGTCGGCAAGAGCAATGATGACTTGGGCTTTCTATCAGTTCTCACAAACCTTAGAGCATCTCTGTAATCGTTACGGTTCGAGATTGGTTAGAGTAACTGAGGAATATACCTCCAAAACTTGTACAAAATGCGGTCATATTCATAAAAAGTTGGGTGGCTCTAAAACTTTTAAATGCCCCAATTGTGTTCGTGAAATACCCCGTGATTTTAATGGCGCTTTAGGGATTTTCCTTAAAGCTTTGTGGGATACCACCATACTCTCAGACGTGTCTGATGAGTGTGCTATATTTGGATTCTCTCAGGTTGTCGGAGATTGTCTGGATTAAAAGTATCAGGTCAGTCATCACTCTCAAGATATATATCAATCCTTACAGGAGTCGTAAATTTTTTATCCCACCCCAACCCTCCCCGAACCCGCGAGGAGAAAGTAAGAAATTCACAAGTGATGCGAGGATTGCTATATGGAGTCAATCTAAAATTTAAAATCGAGTAAGCTGCTTTAAATTCCTTTAAGGAGCGATCGCCAATCCCGACAGCGTTTCAGGTAAATGCGAGCTACCTGATCGCTGGGATTTGTTCGCAAACACTCTTCAAATAATTTTCCCGCTTCTCGGAATTCCTTGCGATCGCACAGTAACATAGCTTCATTATATACAGGCAAATTTGCTAGCTTTGCCGACATAATTTCCGGCATATCTGCATCAAATACCTCATAGACTACGACATATTGAGATTTTCCTTTAACCTGTACTTTATCCACAATCCTAATAGCATAATCGTTCGGATTTCGCAACCTTTCTAAAGTTTGCTGAGAAATTAACAGAGGTACGCCGTAATCTTTTGTCAATCCTTCAATGCGAGATGCTAAATTAACAGCATCGCTAATCACAGTGCTGTCCATTCGGCTTTTCCCCCCGACTGTCCCCAGCATCAAAGAACCCGAATTGATGCCAATGCCAATTCGGATCGGGACGTAGCCGACCTCTAGACGGTATTCGTTGTAATTTTTGAGGGTATTTAGCATTGCAATACCCGCTTTCACTGCATCATCTGCAAAGTCACTAAACAAAGCCATAATTGCATCGCCGATGTATTTGTCAATAAACCCGTTATTGCTAGTAATGGCAGGCTCCATCCGCGAAAGGTAAGCATTGATAAATTTAAAATTTTCTTGGGGAGTCATAGTTTCGGAAAGCGTCGTGAAATCGCGAATATCCGAAAATAGCACCGACATTTCCTGCTGTACTTGGTCGCCTAAATGGACATCTATAATACTTTCATATCCCAACAAATTGAGAAATTGGTGCGGCACAAATCTACCGTAGGCATCAGTTAAGTCTGATTCGGCATCCAGGGATTTTTCTAAATTTTTGTTGAGGTCAAATAGTTTCTTAATAAATAACTGGCGATCGGCTTCAGCTTCTTTGCGTTCCGTGACATCTTGAAAAACTGCGATCGCAAAAGCAACTTTGCCACCCTCGTCAAAAATTGGCCTTCCCCAAATCTCTAGGGGAACTTTCTTGTCGGGTCGATGAATTTCCAGATCGTCAGCAGTCGCGTTTTCGCCCCTCAAAGCTCGGACGATAGGCAAATTCTCGAAAGGGTAAATAATCTCAGTTCCCGCCATATAAATTTGATAACTTTCTGACAAATCCTCAACAGAATTTAAGGGCAAAACTCCTTGACCGAGCAACTCGTGTCCGGCGTGATTTACGTAGTAAGGTTTGCCTTGAGAATCGAGCACTACCACGCCTACCGGAATCGCTTCTAGAAATTGAGCCAGCTTGATTTCGCCTTCGCGCACCGCCTCGAATGCGCGAGAGCGCAACTCAGTTTCAACCGTATCGGAATGTTCAGCAGTAGTTTCCAGTAAGATTTCCAGATCGGCTTTTTCCTCCCTCAAGTCTTCCACTTGCTGGCGCAATCTTTCTATCTCTAAAAGTAGCTGTTCTCTAGATGGTTGTTCTTCCAGCATAACTCTAGAATTTGCGCCTCGACTAACAAAAAATTGCTCAACAGATCCCACCCAAAAAGTAAGCGTGTTTCTATAGAAATTCCAACTCTAAACCAGGCATCAGGCGCTGGAAATTCCTCAAAGATTTACTGTGCCAAGCTATGCTGTGAGAACCCTGCACCGCCATTTGCACCCTGGCTGTTTTGCGGATCTCGATAATAAACTTCGATAGCATATTGATGCCAGAACTGTTCAAAAATTCTAACTGCTGCAAATTGAGGATAATTTTCGTCGGTTCCAAGTCGGCAACCTTGGTCAGCAACTGCGCTATCGGCGCGTACTCTGCAGGCCCGCTCAGCCTTAGAGATCCAATCAAACTCACGGTTGCCGTTGCTGGATCGTAACAGATCCGGTAATCTTCTGTATTAATTTCCATAGCCACAAAAAAAATTCCCTTAGATATTATCGATCGCCCGCGTTGCTTATACTGTTAATTGCACCATCGTTGTCACCGCAATTAATTCCGGGTCTTGGTGCACGGTCTGGAATTTCCAGCCAAGTTTAGCGCTATAATCGGTGAGCATGGTCAACAAACCCAATCCAGAATTGGTACAGTTGTCGTCAGCAGCATTTTTTTCCAACCGCTGAATGTAAAGTTCGCTTGGCTCCGAGGCCAGCAACTCCTGAATATAAGCCTGAAACTTCTCCACAGCTTGCAGAGAGATGCTGTTAGCCACTGAGACAATCACTCCGTCGCTCTCTAATTGCAGTTTAATATCGATCGGGTACTCTGAGGTTTCATCATTAAACTTCATGGCATTTTCCAATAACTCGTTGGCAATGTAGCTAACAGCACTTTTTATTTCAGCTTGTCTTTCAATTGTCGAGGGTTCATCTTGGTTGCCCGGAAAAAAAGTCGTCAGATAGTCAGCCAGAAAATCCGCCGACAAACCGTTGTTCCGCCACCGCTGCTTCAGAGGAACCGAACTCGGAGAAAATCCAATTATTAAGTATTCTTGGCTAGCGGGCTGCTCGATGAAATCGCCGAAAATCTGAGTCATACCGAGGTGAGAGCTAAAGTTTGAGATGAGGGGCATCACTGAATATATTTTAAACTTTAGAAGGGATATGCAAGTAGTTATTTTTGTTTGAGTACCAGCAATGTGATGTCATCAAAAACTTTTTGTTCGCCGATGTGCGATCGCACGTCCTTAATTACAGCGTGCCTGATTTCCGCAGCCGAACGCTGCCAATTAATCTCTATTACCTCAATTAACCTATCTAAACCATAAAGCACTTTATCCATATTTTTAGCTTCCGTAATCCCGTCAGTGTACAGCACAACCACATCTCCTGAACGCAAATGCACAATTTTCTCAGCAACAAATTCAGCAATATCTACATCCAGCCCGATCGGGAAACCCAAATCGATCGTATCAAACCGCTCGACAGAACCGTTACACCGCACAACAATCATTTCTTCATGCTGGCCACTCAATTTCAGCATCCCCTCCTCATAGTCTAGCAAAGCAAGGCTGGCGTTTTTATCGGATTTCATGCGCTGCACATTATCGTAAATTACACTGTTAATAGCACTTAAAAATCTTACTGGGTCTGGTTCATTGTAGGCTAGCAAAGTTCGCACTGCCGTTTGCACCATAATCATTAAAACGCCACTCTCCAATCCGTGTCCCGTCACATCCCCAATGCCGATTTTTACTCTACCTTTGTACTGTAGTACGTCGTAATAGTCGCCGCCTACTTCCTCAGCAGCTTCCATAAATCCCGCAATATCTAAGCCGATAACTTCCTTGAGTTCTCGGTCTTTCGGCAGCAGCATCTGCTGAATCTTGCGAGTAACGTCTAGTTCGGCGCTCATTCGCATATTTTCAGCTTTTAGGCGCTCGTTGAGAACAGTAATTTTTTGATTTGCACCAACTAAGGCATCGGCAATTTTGTTGAACGCACCCACAACTTGCCCGAGTTCATCTCTGTTATCCAAAATAATTTTGTGGTTAAGATTGCCGCTTGCCATCTTTTTTGCAGCTTCGTTAAGGACAAATACAGTTTGCATAACGCTTCTGTAAAAACTTACAAATAAATAAATAACTAGGGCTAAGGTTATTAACACAACTAGAGAAATTATGCGTTTCTTGGTAACAAAACTATCAATGCGTTTTTGCAGCAGCAAGTCTAATTCATTGATGGTTTCGTCCCACACTTCAAAACTCAAATTCAGCGCTCGATCGCTGCCATCAAGATAGGCATAATATTCCACTAAGGCTGTGGGATAAATCAGTTTATCTATTTGCCCAGTTAGCAGCTCTACTACGGAGTTAAATTTGGTCACATCCTCGCTTAATTTCTGTCGCAGATTGCCGTGAGGATTATTGCTAGATCCTACCTCCATATTGATTGCTAAATCCTGATTAAGTTCTCTCAATTTGCCTGCCCAAGTAATCAGTTTCGATCTTTCTTCAGGTGTGGCATAGGAACGCAAGCTGTTTTTTTGAGAAATAAGCCTAATCTCTGACAAGAATTTTTGGATTTCTGGAATCTTCAGTAAGGTAGCATCCATCAAATAATAGGTATCAAGATCGGGGTCTAAAATTAGATTAGAAGTATCGCCGACGTGAGTGCTCAGTCTATTAATGTCGGCAGCTAAACGTTGATATACCAAATCGTAAGTTTCTAAACTCCACTGGCTGCGACGAAGTTTGAAGTTTTGCCAATCTTGATAAATTTTATTAAGTTTTTCACTGGACATTAATATGTTTCCAAGCTGGCGATCTGTATTAGCCAGAGATTGAAAGTTCGCATCCATCTTAGCTTCTAAATCTGCTCTCGTATCGGGCAGGCTTAAATTTGTATTTAAAGGCTGATAATTTAAGAGTTGAAATTTAGGTATGTATTCCCTCAACTGGCGCAGTGGGCGCAGGTATTGATTACCGTAGATTTCTTTTTGGGAAAAATCAACCCTGCTGTTAATTTCGGAAATCAGCAGGTACATGACCAAGGTTAACGGTATTGCAAATAGAAGACCGATTAAGGTAAATTTTTGAGGATAGCTCAGCCGATTCATTAAATGGATTCCCAGAGATTTTCTGTTCATAATCGATAGATTTTAACAAAATTGTACTAAAAAAGTAGCGATCGCTACTAAAGTAGTTTCGGGGACGATCGCTCTAGAAAACCACAAGGCTAATATAATTAATCAGCTATCGCTGATTTAATTTCTAATGCGTTTTCGTCCAGTTGCAACAAATTTTGTGGTATCCCTGTGATATCCTTGGCTCAGCTCGCATCTCACAGTCTAAAACACGTTTAGCAGTTTTGGAACGTAGAATAGTAATTTGTACTGAGATTATGGGGCAGCATTCAAGGCTTTTAAGAATATTTACTTAAGCATAAATTTTTCTTAATACCCTGAGACAAAAAGTAAAAATTAAGTAATAACTGGGTAGTGCAAGTTTCCTGAAACACAACTGCCGGCAGCGAGTAGGAAATACTTGCGTCGCACGCACCAGCAGTCAAGTCGGTTCTGCACAAAGGAACCAAGAGCACCAGCAATAGTGTCTAAATCAGTATCTGCAGTTGAGTGTCCAGGAGCGATCGCGCATTGTGTAAAGTGAGGCAGAGGGCGTATGATGAAAAGAATCTCCAACAATAGTTTTCAAAAGAATAAAAACCGAGACCAAAAGCAGCCCAATCCTGTAATCTTGGCTTTGGTGCTGACAGGAATTCTGGTATGGGAAATGTATCCGGCGCTAAGACACACCGCAGCCGCTAACGCGGGCGCTCTCAAAGATTCCCTTGCCCAGTTGGAAAGGGAACCGCCGCAAACCGCGCAGCAATTTTCCTTAGCCGCAGTGCCCCAAAAAATCAGCTATTCGGTATTGGCGCTCAATAGTCTAATTTCCGAACCGGGCAATTTAGCCGAGGGTACGCGCCAAAATCCCCCAAAGCAATTGCCCGCAACCGTAGCAGCAGCAGTTCGCCGAGAGTTGTCGGACTCCACTGGCATTGCTGCTGACAAGTTGAAAGTAACTGAATCAAGCGAACGAAGTTGGCCGAATACTTGTTTAGGACTCTCGAAAGCGGATGAAATTTGCGGTCAAATGATTGTCGAAGGTTGGCGGGTTGTGGTTTCTGATGGTAGGCAAACTTGGGTTTACCGTACTAATGCTAGGGGAAATATCTTGCGTTTGGAAAAAAAGTTAGCTAGGTAAATGTACCCCTGTGAAGTCAAAAATAAACTTCCTTTTGGAACAGGCAAGATGCCTGTTCCACAAAGAGTGAA
>NZ_JAUBPT010000008.1:67857-88328 GCF_036700905.1 Microcoleus sp. S13_C3
TTTTCTTGTGGGAGGTTTCTTGTCGGCTTCTGGGAACAGGCAAGATGCCTGTTCCACAAAGAGTGAATTTTCTTGTGGGAGGTTTCTTGTCGGCTTCTGGGAACAGGCAAGATGCCTGTTCCACAAAGAGTGAATTTTCTTGTGAGAGGCTTCTTGTCGGCTTCTGGGAACAGGCAAGATGCCTGTTCCACAAAGAGTGAGTTTTTTTGTGGGTGGGGATCACAAACAGGCTTTCCGGCCTGTTCCACAAAGAGTTTTTTTGTGGGTGGTTTCTTGTGGGGAGTAGGGTTTGGGCTTCTAGCCCACCCCTTGCTTTAATTTGGAAGTTGGTTTCTTTCGATGATGCCGCCGCCCAATAGCACGTCTCCGTCATACCAAACAGCCGCTTGTCCGGGGGTAATGCTCAACTGCGGTTCGTCAAAAATCAACTTAACTCTTGTACCGCCGACTTTTTCCTCTGGTTGGGAGGATTCTACAGGAATAATTGTAGCCGGGACGGGTTGCGATCGATATCGAATCTGTACCTGAGCCCGAATCGGAGCCGTCGGTGCAGCCACAGAAACCCAATTCACTTTCTGGACTGTACATTCAGATTCTACTGCCAACTGTCGATCGCCCACAATTACCCGATTGCCAGCAGCATCGAGTTCAATCACGTACAGCGGTTCCGGTGCAGCAATCCCCAGTCCCTTCCGCTGGCCGATGGTGTAGTGGTGCACACCGTCATGCTGTCCGAGCACCCGCCCTGACTTGTCCACAATGTCACCCTTTTGTGGCGCAATGTACTTATCCAGAAAAGCCCGCATCGAACCGTTACTTTCCACCAAGCACAAATCCTGACTTTCCGGCTTATCAGCAGTTGTCAAGCCAAATTCCGCCGCAATTCTGCGAGTTTCTGTCTTGGTAATTTCCCCCAAAGGAAACTCCGTACCCGCCAACAAATCCTGTGTTAGATCGTACAGGAAATAAGACTGATCTTTCGCAGGGTCGATCGCCCGCAGCAACTGATAGCGACCCGTAGCAGCATCGTAAGTAATCCGAGCGTAGTGCCCTGTAGCGATTTTTTCAATTCCGAGTTCTTCGCGAGCATACTTAAGCATCGGCCCGAACTTCACAGTTTTATTGCACTGCGAACAAGGCAGAGGCGTAATTCCTGCACTGTAACCCTCCACCAAATAATCCACAATACTTGCCTGAAAGACCTCGCGGCTGTCAACAATGTGGTGGGGAACGCCCAAATCTTCGCAAATTTTAGCGGCATCGACCATTCCCTCAGAGCAGCACTGGCCTTTGCCCTTCATCAACCACAGCGTTAAACCCACCACTTCATATCCTTGATGGTGTAAAATTGCGGCTGCTGCGGAACTATCGACCCCGCCGGAGAGGCCTACAACAATCTTGTTCATGATTCTGAGAGAAATTGCTATTTTACTGTTACTTTGTTCGATCGAGCTAATTTATTATACCACAAGTATACTACAACTTGCCACTGCTGCTGTTAGCTGAAATTTTAGCATTAATATGACCATTCAAAAATTTGTTGTCACCGCCGACCAAATGCGGCAAATAGAAACGAGAATTTTTGCTGCTGGAATGCCAGTCGCAGCTTTAATGGAAAAAGTCGCGGGACTGATTGCTAGACGCATTCAGGAGCTTTTGAAAGCGGAAGGAAGTTCGGCAAGTAGCAGTGTACAGGATTTAACGGATATAAGGAAAAGGGAAGAAGGGAAAAATCTTGTTAATTCTCAATTGCCAGTTATCGGCATATTGGTTGGGCCCGGACACAACGGCGGCGATGCTTTGGTTGTTGCCCGCGAATTGCACTTTCAAGGGTTCCAAGTAGTTATTTACTGTCCCTTTTATAAACTCAAAGAACTAACAAAAACTCACGCTGATTATGCGCGTTATTTAAATATTCCATTTGTTGAAAAAGTTGAAAATCTGAAAAACAGCGATTTGCTCGTAGATGGTTTATTTGGCTTTGGATTAGAACGAGAAATTACTAATTCCACAGCCGCCGCTATTGACGAAATAAATAATTTAAATATACCCCTTTTAAGTATAGATATTCCATCGGGAATTCATACAGATACAGGAGAAGTTTTGGGAACTGCCATCCGGGCAAAACATACATTATGTTTGGGTTTGTGGAAAATGGCATTTCTGCAAGATAGAGCGTTAGAATATATCGGAAGTTCCGAATTAATTAATTTTGATATTCCCACAGCAGATATTGCAGCAATATTGGGCGAAACGCCAGCAATACAACGCATTACAAAAGCATCGGCAACTCAGCATTTGCCGTTACCCCGATCGCCAATTTCGCACAAATACACCAACGGCCACTTACTAATTATTGCAGGTTCCCGCCGCTACAGCGGAGCCGCAATTTTGGCAGCCTTGGGGGCAAGAGCAAGCGGCATCGGAATGCTGTCAATCGCTGTTCCTGAGTCGCTTAAACCGATGTTGAGCAGCCAGTTGCCAGAGGCATTAGTTATAGGATGTACTGAAACCCAAAGCGGTGCAATTAGCGAGTTGCCAGTAGCAATTGATTTGAGTACCTATGATGCGATCGCCGCAGGGCCAGGTCTGACATTGGAAGCGGCAATAGCTGTAGAATCTGTACTGGAGAGCGATCGACCTCTGGTTTTAGATGCTGACGGTTTAAATATCCTCGCTCAACTCGGCACAGTCCCGATTTTGTCCGAACGCCCAGCACTGACAATTATCACTCCTCATCCGGGCGAATTCAAGCGTTTATTTCCCGAATTAGCCGAGCAAACCGGCGACGATCGAATTGCCGCAACTCAAGCAGCCGCTCAGCTTTGCGGTGCAACGATATTGCTCAAAGGAGCCAGAGTGTGCATAAGTTGGAAGGATGAGGACGATTCCCTACGGGATAGCGACGCTTCACGTACCATCACCTACCTCAATCCCGAAAGCACCCCAGCCCTCGCCAGAGGCGGCAGCGGCGACGTTCTCACAGGCTTGTTAGGGGGACTATTAGCAAGTGCGATCGCCCGCAAATCCCCCCCCAAATCAGTTGCTGCAACAGCAGCTTGGTGGCACGCTCAAGCCGGAATCATGGCTGCTAAAGAACGGACGGAATTAGGAGTAGATGCCTTTACTTTGACACAGTATTTAATTCCAGCTTTGCGAGAGTTTTCTTAGCAAACAATCAACATGAGTTGGTAGAGTGCGTACCCCGCATCTTTGTATTGGGTAGGTGTGCACCGCGCACCTTAGCCCTTGGTTTGTATTGACAACGGAAGTCCTCATAAAGATATTACAACTTGCATTCCTTACGACTGACATCTTGGAGCAATATCAATAAGAGGATTTTTCGTGGGGTCGGGCGGGTTTATAGAACCTATTTGCAAGCTTTAAGGCTGTTGGCGAACCCGCCCCTACGGCTAATTGAGAATGGTGCAATATCTCAGTTACGACAAACCAACGGGTAACTCAAACGAGTGACACTCAAATGAGTGACACTCCAAAAAGTGACTGTGCATCCACAAATCCCACCAGTTATACCTGAAATATCAAAGACAAAAACTTAAATGTTGAGAGGAACCACATTATGTACACCGAAGAAAGAAGCTTGAACAATGAAACTATGGCTCTCGTCGCCGATACTACTGCTCAATCAACTCTTGCATTTGCTGCAACCACTGGAGTAAACAAACCCACTTTACAAATGGGTTCAACAGGTCAAGCTGTCAAGGAACTACAACAGCTTCTATATCATTGGGCATATTATTTTGGCGCCATTGACGGTATCTTCGGCGTCCAAGTTCAAAACGCCGTCAAAGGCTATCAACACCGCGTCTTTTTAAAAGAAGATGGGATTGTCGGCCCTATCACTTGGGAAGCACTATACTCTGGTGCACCTGTGAATATGCCGATCGTCATGAAGGGCAGTTCTGGTAATGCTGTTAAAATTGTTCAGAATGTCTTGAAAATCAATGGATACTATTTCGGCTCCATTGACGGATTCTTCGGGCCGATGACAGATGTAGCCGTGCGACAATTGCAACTGAGCAAGGCTTTACCGCAAGATGGTATTGTCGGCTACAGAACTTGGCACGCTCTCAGCAAGTTACCGCACTAATGATTGGTTGGATTAATATCAATTCCCGTTGCACTCCTGATAATTGTTGACTGTTGACTGTTGACTGTTGAAGGAGGGGTGGAGAAACTGAATGGTTGAGTGTTGACTGTTTACTCGATTTTATTATTCGGATGCAACCGGAAACGATACCACTTTCAGTCATCGCCAAAAATCGGTAGCTCAATTAGGGATTTAGGCTTTGCCTAAGTCCCTAATTATCGTTAAGGGGAAGGCAGCGCGCGGGAAGGGCAATTCCCTGCGGGATAGCTTCGCTTCACGCAAATTCTGTTAAGCTGTTGTTCATTTAAATTGCATATTTCGAGTCCCGATCAACAATCGTCAAATCCTCTCCCCCTCTCCTCTTCTCCCCCTCTCCCTCTCTAATACCATAGGCAATCTAGATGCAACACAGCTTACCGTTCTCGGCGATGAAAAATCTTCTCAACTTTTCCGTGTTTATTTGTTACTATATCTTAGGATCGCGAATTAAATAACTTACAATTTTAATTGTTATTGTGGGATGGGCGTCCCGCCCGTCCCACAAACTTGTGGAAGTTATTTAATTCTCATTCCTTAGCAAATTGGGAGTCACAATCCGCTTTATTTCCCTTCAGCTTTAGTTGTAAATAGTTGCACTCATAAAAATATTATTCCGATACTTAGATAACAAGACTTACCGATGGGGGGCTTATGCCCGGTTTCTACGAAAAATTCCCGGTTTATTAACCAGAAATCTAGGAAGAAACCGGGTTTCTAAGCAAAGCGCGCACAAGTCCTAAATTAACCTTTGATGAACTTTTCTAATTTTTGAGCCATCTTCTCGACAATTCCCCCCGAAGTATCTCCCGCCGATGATTCAGCTTCAATACGCTTGACCACATCCTCTGAAAGATTCAGCAACTGCACTAATTTTTGATAAGCTGCGGCTTCTTCAGCGTTAATTTTTGGTTCATCGGGAGTGCGAGAACTAGAGGAAATCACTTCATAGCCTAGTTGCAAGACTAATTCCTTTTCATCTTGAGTTTCTAGTTGGCCGATCAACTCGTCAAGGGGGATATTTTGCATGACGTAATCCCGCAGTTCTTGTTGCATTTGTTGTCCGTCGGTATCTGGGGCAAACAAACGACAAAAGCGATCGAGCATTAAATTAACTTCTTCTGTGGCGAGTTCGCCGTCAGCCCAGGCCATAGAGGCAACTATTCTCAGCAGATTCATTTGGCGGGGCGTAATTGATGGAGGAGGTGGGGTTTGCATAATCAAAATTGGGAATTGGGAATTGGGAATTGGGAATTGGGAATTGGGAATTGGGAATTGGGAATTGGGAATTGCGCCTGATTCCTTCTTGTCTTTTCTTTCCCTTTCCCCTTTATTTATGTCACAATTTCGATAAAGGAACTCCTAGCCATCCCGTAAAGTTTTGTTTCTGAATAGCGGTGGGCTGTTCCACCGGCACGATCGAGTAACGCATCGGGCGCGGCGGGGCGAGAGTAACAGGACAAGTCCGCAGTTCGTCTTGGTGAAAAACTGTCACCGAGACGATATCCCCAGGCTTGAAATCTTTTAGTCTCTCGCCCGCTTGTTCTGAATTTACCCGAAAACCTTCGATCGCCAGCAACTCGTCTCCCGCATCAATTCCGGCCAATTGTGCCGGAGATCCTACTTCGACAAATTTAACCATTTCCCGCCCGTTGTCCGTTCCCAACGTCCAACCGATGCGAGGTGTTTCGCTAGTTTCACCTGCGGTGAGTTCCAGCCCGAAAGGTTGCAGATACTTGTTGTAAGGCAACTCTTCTGTGCCGTCTATATAGCGCGCAAAAAAGTCGCTCAAATCGATGCCGGCGACGGACTCGATCGCACTTTGCAACTCTTCGGGAGTAAAGCCTATTTCTGCTGGCAGCGAAGCAGAATTTAACTGTCCGTTTGAGGTTAAATGCGCCAGCTTGCCGTCTGTTCCCGACTTCAGTTCAAAATCGTCGTTTTGGGCAGAATTAGCATTGCCAAACTGCTGCCACATCAAACGCATCACATCGTCGAGCGATCGCTCATTGCCGTGTTTGGCGCGAATCAACAAATCGAGCAAAAACGACACAACTTCCCCTTTCAAATAATAGGAAATCTGCGAGTTGTCGCTATTAGCATCCCGGCGATAAAGTTTAATCCAAGCATCCCAGCTCGACTCGCTCAGAGGCTGCACGCTCCGCCCCGGAGTCGTCTGCAAGCGAGTAATTTCCTTAGCCATACCTTGGAAAAAACCTTTCACGCTGTAGATACCCGCTCGAAAAGGAATCACCAAATCGTAATAACTGGTAGTGCCTTCAGAGAACCATAAAGAAGGAGTGTAATTTTCTTTTTCGTAGTCAAATACTTCGAGAGCTTTCGGTCGAATGCGCTTGACATTCCACAGGTGAAAAAACTCGTGAGCTACCAACTGAATAAAGCGTTCATACTTTTCCTTAGCCCGAAAACCAAAACGCGGATAGTTGAGAGTGCAACTCTCCTTGTGCTCCAAACCGCCAAAACCAGAGCCGGACAAATGCAGGAAAAACACATAGCGTTCGTAAGGCAAACCGCCGAACATTTTTGCCTCGACTTCGATCACTTTTTGGATGTCTCGAATCGCCCGATCTGGTTCTAAATTGCCTTTTCCCCAAACAACTAGCTGGTGGGGTTTTCCCATCACTTCAAACTCGTATACTTCGTGACAGCCAATCTCAAAAGGACTATCGACAAGGGTGTCAAAATCCGCAGCAGCGAAAGTAAGATTTTGGTCAGAAACAGGTGGCAAAGTCGTAACGGTGCGCCATTCGGGCTGCGGTGGCACAACGGTCACGGTGTAGCAGTTGCTTTCAAAACCTGGCAAGAAAAAGCACAAAGCCGCCGGATTGAAATAACCGTGCGTCGAGTCTAAATGATTGGTTCGCACTGTCAGTTCGTTGGCAAAAATGCGGTAGAAAACCGTGATGTCTGACACCGAATTTGTCTCGATTTGCCAGTGATTTTTGCTGAGCTTGCGCCAAGGTAAAGCTTGAGCGTCCGCATGGGAGCTAAAATCTTGCAGGTGGCGGGCGTATTCTCGAACCAAGTAAGAACCGGGAGTCCAGACAGGCATTTTTAAATCCAGAACCGGCTCCGACCAACCTTGCACGCGCAAAGTTACTTCAAAGAGGTGGGATTCAGGATTCGGCATCGCCACCGAATATTGAATTGTCGGTGGTGTTAGTTGCCCCTGACGGTTGTCGGCAGCCGACGAGGTATCCAAAGAAGTAACATCAGTCATTGACTTGCCAAATTAATCAAGTGCTTGAGGTTGATCAAATGGATAGTTTCGCGGTCTGGATCGATATTGATCCAACCTTTACTATCGAGTTTTTCCATAATTTTGCTGGTTTCATCTAGGGTGATATCTGTCACATCCGCTAAGTCTTCATAAGGGATATTGAAGATATCTTTGCCCTCAGCAGTTTTCTGACCGTAGTTTTCTGCCAGCTCGACTAAAGTATTTGCTAGTTTAACCGCTGGCTGGCGGTTTCGGAGTTGATAGCGGAGATTGGTTTGGCGGAGCCGCCGCACCATCAGTTGCAGCATCCGGTGGTGCAATTGCGGGTCTTTAAACAGGGTTTGGATAAATCGCTGAGCTGTGACGCTGAGAAGTCGCACGGGCGATAGAGCAAGTACGTCATTCGATCGAGGAGATTCGTCCAGAATGGCCATTTCGCCGAAGAAGGCACCCCGTCCTAAAATAGCCATTGATACAGCTCGATCGTTTGACAAGCGGCGGACTTTTACCCAGCCAGACACGACAAAGTAAATCGCGTTGCCCCAAGAATCCTCCATCACCACAGCTCGGCCCGGGGGATACTCATGCTTGACGGCATTTGATAGCAGCCCTCCCAAGGTTTCTGGGTTAGCACCCTTAAATAGAGGGAATAGCTCACTGAAAGCTTCTGTCTTCATCAAAAAAATGGGTAGAAACCCCGTCCTTCTAGGACGGCTTTATATTGTCTTTTTTTGATTACTACCGCCTTGGGACTGGTTGGCGGGAGTGTGCTTTTGTGTTGCACTTTCAGCGGGACAATTACCGCCTCAAACTTCCCAGCCCTGTACGCATAGTGTTTTGCTCTTTCGAGCCTCCCTTTCGGGGTGATGTTAGCCTGCGCCTTGGTTTAGTGAGCTTGTTGGGCCCAAAGCACTGCCCCAGTGACATTAGGGCTGTTTAACCTTCAGCGACAGAGCCCAAAACTGGCTTCGCATTCAAGGAGTGTCGTGACTCAAAAAACGTAGTCAGTTAAGACGATAGCTGGTCAGAATGGCTTGTCGGATTACTCTTCCAAGCCTCACGCCGTCGGGGCTGAGGTTCCTGACGCAAACTCGCGGAGGTGGGAAATATGATTAGGCGAAACCCAACAGCTAGGGAAGGATCGATGTTTGGGAACACAAACAATCCGTTGCTCCTTTAATTGATGATAAGGGTGCAGAGGCCCGGTTCACGTAAAATTGACAGATTCTTTAATCTTAAACGGGTTTACAAGCCTGCCACTGCCTGTTGAACTTTGCCCAACAGAGGTTCTATGTATTCTGGCCAGCCGATCGCGATTGACTGCGTGTGGGCCAGAGTCTCCGGCTCGATCGCATCTTTAGTCCACCTCAGCGGTTGACCTTGCAAGTCGCAGCAAACCAATCCGGCTGCTTTTGCTAGCGCCAGAGGGCCGGCGGTATCCCACACTTTAACTCTGCCGTTGAGATACAGGTACAAACCAGCTCGACCGAATATAACTTCCATCACTTTTAAGCCAAAGCTGCCCAGCGAGTAAAATTCTGCTCCGGGGATGCTTTGGGCGAGCGCCCGGGCGTAGTTTTTTTGGTCTTTGTCTCCGAGAATAATTTTACAATTTTCCGCTGTCGGGACCGGGGGTTTGCATAGCGCGATCGGCTGCGGCGCTTGGGTTCCCACACTTTGGAACAATCCCCAATCTTTGCCGCCAAAATACATTTGGTCAAAAGCCGGGGCGTAGAGCCAGCCCGCCACCGGTTCCCCTTCCAGCAGCAGCCCCACCATCGAAGCGTAGTGCAGTTTTCCCCGAATAAATTCTTCAGTCCCGTCGAGAGGATCGATGCACCAGAGGCGCTGGTAATTGGCCCCGTAAGCTGTTCTGGAGGCGGCGTTTTCCTCGGTGATCCTGCCGTCTTCAGGAAACAAAGCGCTAAATGCTGCCGATAGTTGTCGGTCTAGGTATTGATCGATACTCGTCACGTAGTCGTTGGGCCCTTTCTCGGAAACTTCAAAAGGTTCGGCTGCGAGCTTGTAAGCTTCTTGACCGCACTCGCGCAGGGTGTAGCGAATTTTTTGATCTTGCTCTGGAGAAATATACATGAGGTTAAACATAAATTCTTTAGCTAACTTCAGCATAAAAGCTTAAGTCCTTGCAATCGATCGGCGCGTTTCACTGTTTTTGACTCGTACAGGCTTTGCGCGCGGGTGTCGAGAAACCCGGTTTCCTAAGCATCAGCGCCGTTGCGATACAAGCCCCAGACCGGATTGGTGGAACTCACCAAAATTTTAGACGCTAAGCAGATACTAAGCTGTCCCGTATCTAAATTGTATTTTTGGGGCGGGCGAGACACCCACCCACAAAAATTTCATCAAACTTGACTATAAAATCTAGATGCGCCTTAGCTTACTAGATTTATCTGTTTTAAAATCTAAAATCTAAAATCTAAAATCCCGTGACCGATCGCACCAGCACTTTCAACAGTAGAGGATAGAATTTTATGAGGTTAGATAATTTGTACCAGCACCACAATTATAAGGAGAATACTTTGAAATACCATATGGCATTAGGTCGCAAAATAGACCTAGATGGGATTGACCGCGATGCACAAGTCGGCAAATGCCCTCGCCACGTCCTGCGGGCTCTCAGAGAACGCTTAAATGCCACCGTCCACGCCCCGGATGGCGAAGCGATATCGTTGAGTGACAAGCTGCGATCAAAAATTTCTTCTAAACCCGAACATTGGGCCGCCGCGCGCAAATTGTCCGAGCAAGTCAGCAGCGACGACGTGATATTTTGTACGGGCGAGGACATTGGGATTCCAGTAGCGGCGGTGTGTGGCCAATTGCCTAATCGCCCGAAAATTGTTGTATTTTTCCACAATATCGATCGGCCGCGCGGTCGCCTCGCCCTGAAACTATTCGGTTTGGCTGACAAAATTGACGTATTCATTGTCAACGCCCGCCCTCAAATAAACTTCCTCCGCAGCTATTTAGCTATACTTGAATCGCGCATTTTAGTGCTTCTAGAACAGACAGACACCCAATTTTTCACACCTGGCCCAGCTTCTGGCGAGAAAAAGCGGCAAACAGTTGTTAGCGTCGGATTAGAAAAGCGCGACTACCGACTCTTAGCCGCAGCAACGGCTGACTTAGATGTTGACGTAAAAATTAGCGGTTTTTCTAAAGATGCCAAAGCTTTATCGCAAGCTTTCCCCGATACTATGCCAGAAAATATGTCGCGCAAATTCTACGAATGGCCGGATTTAGTGCAGCTTTACCGCGATGCAGACGTAATTGCAGTGTGTTTGGTAGACAATAAATATGCTGCTGGAGGTACGGCTTTACTGGAAGCAATGGCCTGCAAGCGGCCGGTTGCCATTACTCGGACTCAAGGTCTCGTCGATTATTTAACGGCCCCGGATATTGCCAAAGTGGTAGATGTGGGAGATGCAGCAGGTTTGCGCGAGGCGATCGTCCATTTGCTAAAAAATCCTCAAGAAGCTGAATCTCAAGCGCAGCGGGGCTACGAAATGGTTGTGAACCAGCACAGCAGCGAACGTTATGTCGATATTTTAGCCCAGAAGCTGCGATCGCTTTAAACTCGTAATATCAGCAACGGGCAAGATGCCCGTTCCACAAAACAGAAACTTGGTTGTGGAACAGGCATCTTGCCTGTTCATTAAAAACTGGTAAAACAGGCCGGAAAGCCTGTTGATTAAAAATCACGACTCCCGTCCACTCGCCCACTTATCCCGCCATTTCACCGTCCCTTCCGAAACTAAAACCCAGCGGCGACAAACCAGATTTTCTCGCAGCGGCGAGAGTCCTTCCCGTAGCAGCGCATACTTATAAGAAATCAACTTCCCGGCACTTTCATTAAAAGGAATTTCCCCAAACCAAGTATTAGTATTGATATACTCCAACGGGAAACCCTTACTAATATCCCAATTCCCCAGTTCAGGACAATCTCCAATCACCACAATTCTTTCCCCAGGCTGAGTTCTAACGCTGTTAAGCTGCGCCCGCACAATAGTTTTCGCCTTAACTCGCTCTCCGACGCGGCTAAAAATCATTACTTCCCGCGAACCCAACTCTAAATTGTACAGCATCCCATCTTTAACTTCAAACTTGCGGCGCGATAAAACCTCCGTATGCTCTCCATCAGGCAGCTCAGTATCAACCTCTTCAATTGTTGTAACAGAACTGCCACGATTCATCGCTACAAACACCACGGAATCGCGATATCGGCGCACGTAACAATAAACATCAGGAGTTAGATATTTTTGCCACTGACTCCCCATCGAAATAGCTGGATTCAGCCGCCGCAATCCCGACAGCAATCGCACAGCTCGGTAAATCGGCGAATCAGTATCCCACTTTTCCATCATCGGGCGGTTGTAGGGGTCATTTCCCCCATCTGTATCATCGTGCAGATACTGTTCGGTGCCGTAATAAATGCAGGGAATGCCGCGAGTCGTCATAATTAAACCTATCGCCAACAGCAGCATTTCTGTATCGGGATTCAACGACTGAAACCTCGGCATATCGTGGTTGTCAATAAAAGTAATCAACTCCGTCGCCCCGTAGTAGCGGTGATCCAAATTCAGGACATCTTGGACTAACTTAAATCCCGCCTCCGCACCCTTCCCCAATACTTCTCGAATTGCCACGCACAGACCAAAATCTAAAATAGTCATCCCCGACTCGTTGACAAATTCCACAGAACGATCGTTTCTAGGGTCGCTGTAAATCCATTCGCCAAAAATGAAAACATCAGGTCTGTGTGTTAAAATGTCAGCATTAAATTCCTGCCAAAACCAAATAGGCATATGCTTGACTGTATCAACGCGCAAAGCATCAACACCTCTGTCCAGCCATTGTTTAATTGCTGACTTAATGTAATTGCGGTAGGCAATATTGTTTTCGTTGAAAGTTGCTAAACCCGACAGTTCGCAGTTTTGGACTTGCCATTCATCTTCCCAGTTTTTGACTTCGCCGTAGTGGTGATACCAGTTATCTTCATCGTCGTTAAAGTCAGCTATTTTTACGCCGTCGTCGTAGAGTTCTCCTTTTTTGCCGCTAAAATCAGGGTTGCTATGATTGCAGACAATATCGAGCACGAGTTTCATGTTTCGCTGGTGCAACTCATATACTAATTTGTCAAATACCGTATCTTTACTTTCTTGTGTTTGGTTAATAGAAGGATTGTCACCTGTGGCAATAAAGCGGGGATTTAGTCGCTTGAAATCTTTAGTCCAGTAGCCGTGAATCGCTGCTTGTTCGACAAATAATGCTTCAACTTGCTCGAACAGTGGAGTCAGCCAAACTGCGCTAACTCCCATATCTTTTAAGTAGTCGAGTTTGTCGATAACTCCCTGCAAGTCCCCCCCCCAATATTTGCCCCAATCTTTCCCTTCTGGATCGTAAAGTTCTGGGTTGGGGCCTTCGTTATTTGCGGGGTCGCCGTCGTAAAAGCGATCGACTACAATGAAATAAATTGTTTCTTGTCGGAATTCAATGTCTCTGGTGTAGAGGAATTCTAAATCGATTTCGCTTTCTGGCTTAACTTCTGCTACCAGAGACTCAATTTTTTCTTCTGATTCTGTAACTTCGTATTGAGACGAAGTTTGATTGGGAGTGACTGATGTCATGAGATGTATTTTTTGATTATAGTAAGATTTGTCAGTTATGCGGAGCTAGAGTCGGAGATAGCTTTCCCCTCTGACTGACTTTTACAGCATCATACGGAATTTACTCGTTTAATGAAATCTTCCTTTAGGCAGAGGGCAGACTCATCCTTGAGCATTAAGTGGATGAGAGTTAATATTTAGCGTCATTCTCAATCCAAGAGGCAGAACCTCAAAAACCTACGCTACCAGGCTGAGCCTAGTAGCGAGAAAAGGTTTACTAATCGTGCGATCGTACTTTTTCCCTTCCCTTCTATTCCTCCCGCAAGTTTTGGATATCTTCAACGCTCAAACCAGTAGTTTGACTAATGGTTTGATTGTCAAGGACATTGAGAAGTTGCCTAGCAATTTCTAGAGCCTTTTCTCTCATTCCTAGCGCGAGTCCTTCTTCTCTGCCTTCTTCTCTGCCTTCTTCTCTGCCTTCTTCTCTGCCTTCTTCTCTGCCTTCTTCTCGCCCTTGTGCGAGTCCTTCTTCAATTCCCTTTCGCAAGATTCCCTGCTGATCCAGAATATACCTTTCGCGTGCTTCTAAATCTGCCAACTCTTCTGGATTCAAGTTAGTTTCATTAGCAATAGCAAAGGCTTGCTGTATTTCCGAGACTGTTTCCATTGTTGACGGTACAACTTCCAAACTGGGAGCATTTTTCATAAAATAAACCCACTTGTCAGTCAAAGTTTCTAATTCATCCAATTGTTTATTGAATTTCGGCAATTCGATAAAAATCAGTTCGATCTCTGGATCGACATAATCAAATAAACGTTTTTTCTCCTTGAACACAAAGTGAGAAATTACTTCTCGGTCATTGTCAAACATTTCAAAATCTGTAATTGTCAAAGCAATTACAGGTTTTAACTTAAAGTAACCTTCACCGCGAATCAGTTGTGTCGAGTAAGTTTTCGCAGTATTGTAAACCACCCGTTTCGCAAAAGATTCTACATTTAAAACTTGCATCTCGATAATTACAGTTGCGCCTCCTGCAAGCCGGGCTTTGACATCCAGGTAAGAGTCTTTGAGATACTGTACTCTTGATGCTAAATACGGGTCGATGATTTCTAGGTCGGCGATGGTGGGATTGCCATCATAAATCATGGCATTCAGAAAACTGATTAAGATTGGTTTGCTTTGATTGGAACCGAATATTTTTTTGAAGGCAAAATCGGTTTTGGGGTTAATGAATCTCATGGTCAATCTATTTTAAAATGACTTACCTATTATTTTAACCCATTAGGAAAATGGATTGGGTGAGTTACAAAAACTAGATATCGGATGCTCTATCCTAGCTTGAGCCGGGGAATCCATCAGCCATTAGCCTTTGCTCTATATTCTATTCTGTCAAATCGACTTGTCGAATCTCTTCTAGCGTCATATCCAAACATTGCGCGATTTGCTCATCGCTCAATCCTATTGCTTGCAAGCGTTGGAGCGCCTCCATTTTAGCCCGCTGCTTTCCCCGCAAAAACTCAGGCGACTCTTCCTGCGATGTGCAGACATTCAGTGAGCCGATTAAACTGGACTTCGCCCATACAAATGTACTAACAGTCCTAAAACTCTTACTCTACAAAGGATGCAACTGTTGCTCTGAAAATCTGTACCCATTGATCAGCAATAGCTGACGCAGGCGATCGCCCTCAATTGTTGTATATTCAATATAATTGGCGATCGCAAACAGATATCAATCATCTACATGGGTACACAATTTTTTACTCAACAATTGAAACCTTTGTGATGAGAGGCTTTTGAGCCTGTGTAAGTATATTTGCAGGGTGAAGATCAGATTTAAGCAAGCCCAGCTAAAAAAAAGAATATCCAGAACCACGACTTCTTTAAGTGCTGCGGCGATATAAAAGAAGAGCGTTTTACGTTTAATTAGAGCGACTTACTTATCCGAAAAAAGAACGATCGCCCGACATCCACCCAAACCCTACCTAGCTACAGCCAGCGCAGACTCTGGAACCTGAGAATGCTCCACCCGGAACACATTGGCGCTCAGATTAGCAACAACTTGTTTCCCCTGCTGCGTCAGTTCCAAATAGCCGATCGCATCCTTCACATACCGATGAACCACATTCCAATAAAACTTCGGATAACCATCCCGCAACTCCCCCGGATTCTGATAGCCCAAAACCCGATTTTGCCCAGTCTCCTCAAACTCGTAAAACAGCGCCGCAATCTTTTGCAAATATCGCGGATCGCTCAACTGACCAATTAAATCAGCAGCCCGAACTAAACCCGGATAATTTACAGTATCTTGATAATCTTCATGTGTAGGAACTGGGAAACGAGTCAGCTCAATATTATGCTTAACCAGCTCAGCGTCAATCAGTTTGTGACCGCCAAAACGCTCGTCAATAAACATTTTTCCGCGATCGACATGATAAGGCGTCAAACTAGCATCCGTCGCCCCCGGAGGCAGCGTTAATTTCAGGTCGCCTATTCCCGTCGCATACAGTCCCCAATCTGTTCTATCTTGTCGGCAAACACCTTTAACATACCCGATATCGTGACATAGCAAAGCAATGTGGAAGTGCAGCCAATCTTCGCAGGAAACACCCCCTTCGCGGATGTGCTTCCCCCCCAGAATTTCTTGTCCCACCAAAGTCACTAAAATAGTGTGTTCGACATTATGGTAAAGAGCATCGCTATTAGCAATATTTTCTAAAGCCATACTCGCCACCCAAGCAATAATCTCGCCATAGTCAGATTTAAACCCGCCATAAGTGTGGCGGTAGCCTTCAATCAACCGATTGACAAAAGCCTTAATCAGCAGTTCAGTTGCGTTAAACATATTCACTTTCTGATCCCACGTAGATTATTAAATTATTTTTATAGTTATTGTTTTTGCTGCTACCGTTTGATGTTATTTTTGGCATAAGCACCACGATGGATACCCACTCCTATCGAGAGACATCCATTGATATTATCAACAATTATGGCTTAAATTATGGCTCTCGCAACTACCAGAGCGACATACCCCATAAATAATTGAGCTCAATGGGCGATCGAGGTATGACACCCCTCAATCAGCAGTAAGGTGTTACATCTTCGCCGCATACCTCAGTCGATTTTAGATTTTAGATTTACTCCACAGATACATCTGGGAGTTGGAACTAGGATCTAAAATTTTGGGTTCTCACTACTCTTGTGGGAAACTTGTATCTGTTCTGGCTGACCCCGCCCAAAAACGATAGCGAAAGCGTAACCCCATGAATTCCTCATACACAGGATTAAGCTTATACATAGGCGGTATGTAGAAAAGATGGTGTCCCCATAACTGAATATCTCTCTCCCAACAACATCGGGCGAGTATAAGTTGGCACACCACTGAGTTACTGATGGCTCCCCCACTGCAATGCTATCGAGCCACTGTCACACTGGTTGCACGATAGCATTGCAAAAAGTTAAGTCTTTGCACTGATTTTCCGGGAAAATACTTGTAGTCAAGTTCCTGATTGAGCTCAGTAATCCTTACTAACAAAAACTGATGACTCACCCGACTTAATCCTCAACGAAACCCACTGTTGCTCCGGTGACGTGAATAAGTTTTATGGGTGACACTCACAGTCGCAAAATGTGATGCGAAGAGCTAGCATTTGTGATTTAAAACTCGCTAAAGTGTGAGACAGATCACGCCCTCTGTTCCCTCCAGAATGTATATTTAGATAGATGGCAAGAAAATAAGACAGAATAAATGGCAGCCCTCCCTCGCAGATCCTTTCTCCCATCATCTGCGATCGACGACTCTGTATACTTACGAATATAAGGTTTCAGGCAATGATTAAACAAAAACATAAATATGCCGACCTTGCTCAACTCCCCCACACAGATACCGTGCTCCAAAAACTCCCTGTAGAAGTTAAAGAATGGGCCCAAAGCTTGCCTTGGAACCAACGGCGCTATGTCTTGTCCCTCTGCTACATATTGTGTGCATCTACTCCCGACTTGCAAGCAGAATTTTTAGATAATTATACAGCAGACGGTTTAGTCTCAAAAATGTTTGAAGATGTAGATACTCTACACCGAGTCAAAGAGTATTTAATCAGATTCCAGGTCAAAAAACAATTAAACGAATCAGATTTAAGAAGCTACATCAAACAATTTTATATCCACTCAGCTCAACAATCGCGCCGAGAAACTGATCAATATTTAGAATCTGCACTCCGCTTCGTGTTGAGTACAGAAGAACGCAATAATGTTTTTAACTACATTTTGGGCTTTGAATTTATTAAAATTGTGTTTCAAATGAGCTGGTTGCAACACGAAAGATTAGCGAGACTCCAAAAAAATCAGTCGCAGTTTATTGAAACCTATATCAAGCCGATTCAACACGCACACAGAATTAATGGCATAATTCTACCGAAAGATGAGAGAATCTTTTTTGCCAGACGCACCTATTACGTTCAACTACCTAACATTTCCTACAGAAGGCTCATTGAGTTAGTCATGGCAACTTTTACTACAGAAATGCTGAGTAATTGCGGATTTTCTATCAGCCGCCACTCTCAAGCTCTGCGTTTTGACTGCGATTACATTTATGATCCAGAACCCGAAGAAGAAAGATTTCCTACTGACTTGCAATTTATTCATTAACTGTACGCAGTAAGGTCTACCATACATTGCTTTTTTCTCTTTACTTTTAGTTTCGCTTTGGGCACAGCAGAGTTTTTGAAGCATGGGACTTCTAGTCGGCAAGTTAAAACCGGATTTTGCAGGCGGATTTTATATAAAATGGGATGGCTGGTGCGATTCGTTTAGCGGAGCGCGACCCATTGGTAACAAGTTAGAAAAAAGTAGATTTTGTGAATACCCCTTTGTGCAGAAATATAATTGGATAATAAGCTGTTGTGCATTTAAAACGCATATTGTATAATACAATATAACCATATTTATGAAAAGTCAATGCCTAGTAAAAACTTCCTGAGTGCCGAGACAATAGAAACTCTTCAACAAGTATTAAAGGTAAGGATTCAGGTGAAAAATAGTTCATTCAGAGCGGAGAAATATGGTAGTGTAGTCAGATGAGCGAAAAATCAGAGTTATTAGCACTGAAAAGGGAAATAGTTGACCAGTTGAGCCGTGAGGAACTGATCAAAATTGTGCTGACCCAACAGAAGCTGATTGAAAAACTACAAGAAGAGGTCGCAAAGCTCAAAGAGAAACAGCCAAGCAATAGCAAAACATCATCGAAACCCCCATCGAGTGATCTCATACAGAAATCAGAGACAGCCGCTTTTGATAACTCAAAAGAGTCAGAGTCCCAACCTGCATCGAAAACCAGGAGGACAGCCTGGACATATCGGCAAAACCCGCAAAGGATTTGGGCGAGTAGATAGATATCAAATCAGCACTCCTGACTATTGTGAGCATTGTGGCAGCAGAGAATTAAGTGAGATGATTGGTTATAGCAAGCAGCAGGTAGCGTGCTTAGTAAATAGACCAATTGAAGTAGTGGAATATCAACGAGCCAAATGTCAGTGTAATGAATGTGGAGCAATGGTGATTGGATCAGTCTCACCGGGTATAGTGCCAGGACAAGACTTAAGCATCGACCTACAAGCATTATTGGTATGGCTAGGTAATTATGGGCATATGTCTTATGAAAAGCAACAAGAATTGCTGCGGGAATTAGGTGGTATTGAAATTGGGATCGGGACATTATAAGCAACCAATGCGCGAGTAGCTAATGCTGTAAAGCCCGCCGTTAAAGACTTATGGCAATGGGCACCGTTACAAGCGTGCCGTCCATGTCGATGAAACACCCCCGGTGTGTTAAGGGCGTCAAAGAATGGTTGTGGACAGCTACAGGTCAAGATTTTTGCCTGTTCCATGCTGCGGACACTCGCAGTCGCTCAGAATTAGAAACAATGCTGGGGAATGAGGCAAGCTGGAGTGTTGAATTCTGATGATTTTAGCGTATATAACGGTGTGATTGTGGGAGCGCAGCAGAAATGTCTGGCCCATCTACGACGACATTTTAAGAAAGTTCTTCAAATCAGTCACGGTAACAACACTGTCGTCGCAGAGGCATTTTTGGAATTAATTGATGAGGCATTTCGACAACATCGACTCCGGGCGTGAGCACCCTGAAGAACTTGATTATCACACTTGGGCGAGGGATTTTAAGACCAGACTGGCAGAATTGTTAAATACTTGGATTGGTCATGTTGGTTATACTGCTGGACTGTTGCTGCGCTCGTTGCGTGAGAAAGCGCACCAATGGTGGTATTTTTTAGACCACCCTGAAATTCCCCCTGACAATAATTTGGCAGAACGTTCACGGAGATTAGCCGTGACTAAACGTAAAGTATCTGGCGGTTCCCGCTCCATGTCTCGATTTGAACAAACTGCTGATTTGTTATCTGTGATTCAGACTTGTCGGTTTCAAGCTAAAAGCGCAATGGCTTTTTTCCGTGATGCTCTATCTGCCCATTCTTGTAACTTTTTTATGCCTTCTCTGATTCCCCAATCAAAGACCTGAATCCTTACTATTAAAGGAGCATGAACATCCAGACATTCGGCTTCATCGCCTTAATTTTTTTATTGCTAAATAGTGGAAATACACAGGCTCAAACTGCTGAATTAATAGGATGCTCTCTGACAATACTTCGGACAGTTTTTAAGCAACGAGAGTACCATAAGATAGGACGGAGGGAAGGTTAGGGTGATTTAAAATTAAGTTAGGGTCTAAATCTAACTTGTTAATAAAGGTGTAAAGTAGATGTCTGTTGAATTCCCGGCGTTTATAAGAGGCCATTGAAAACGGGAGCATCCCGGTTTTGTAAATATCCGAATAAGCGTAAAATAGTTAAAATCAATAAAAGCGTCAAAAAAAGTCGAGAAAAAGAGCCATGACCCCTGAAGAACTAGAGCGGTTGCAATCCTGTACGGCAGAAATTGCTAAAATTTTGTATAACAATACACCCCCAAGTGAACTGACCAGTCTGGAAAATATTGAAAAGCATCTCAGGCAACAATGGCTTGAAAAAGTGGGCCCACAAATCGGTTTTTTTTTATCAAACAAGCAACGGGAACAGAACAAGGACGACCCCAGCGAGCGTAAAAAGCTGTATTGGTGAACTAAGAATTACTGAAAAACAGGCCAAAAAATTAGAGGTTAAGAAATCAACTAGATTATCTCCATTATTTGAAAAATGCTGTCTCCGTCAAATTGCTAATCTTTCCTACGAAAATGCTGCCTCATATATGGAAGTTCAGACGGGAGTCAAGATTGGACACACTTGTTTGCATCGATTAGTAGAAAAACAAGAATGGTCAGAACCTATAGCCAAAATTGAGGTTAAGGAAACTAGCATAGATGGAGGGAAAGGGGAGCATCCCGGTTTTGTAAATGGTTAAAAGTATGATAAGAGCCAAAATTTTTCGCCCTCCGCTATATGATAGAAC
>NZ_JAUBPT010000220.1:0-10706 GCF_036700905.1 Microcoleus sp. S13_C3
CTATCACAACTTCTGGGAGTACCAAAGGCGCGATTTCTGGTAAGGCAGAACCGAACAGTACAGTTAACATCTTACAAGGCACGACTGCACTAGGTACTGCCACTACTGATGCGGAGGGTAACTGGACATTTACCCCCACGACAGCTTTAGCCGATGGCACTTATGCCTTCACTGCTACAGCCACCGATGCTGCGGGTAATATTTCTGGGGCTTCAACTCCAGTTAATTTGACAATCGATGCGACAGCACCCACAGCCCCCACGATCACAACTTCTGGGAGTACCAAAGGCGCGATCGCGGGTAAGGCAGAACCGAACAGTACCGTGAACATCTTACAAGGCACCACGCCTTTGGGTACTGCCACAGCGGATGCTTCGGGAAATTGGACATTTACCCCCCCGACAGCTTTAGCCGATGGCACTTATGCTTTCACTGCTACAGCGTCAGATGCTGCGGGTAATATTTCTGGGGCTTCAACTCCAGTTAATCTAACAATCGATGCCACAGCATCCACAGCCCCCACCTTCACTACCGCCGGCAGCACAACAAACGATACCACTCCGACTCTGGCAGGTAAGGCAGAACCGAACAGTACCGTGAACATCTTACAAGGCACGACTGCACTAGGTACTGCCACAGCGGATGCGAATGGTAATTGGACATTTACCCCCACGACAGCTTTAGCCGATGGCGCTTATGCCTTCACTGCTACAGCCACCGATGCTGCGGGTAATATTTCTGGGGCTTCGAGTCCAGTTAATCTGACTGTAAATACTGCACCAATTCCGCCGGTAACACCGCAACCGACACCAATTCCATTGGCAACACCAACACCATCGGGAACACCGACGCCATCGGGAACACCAACGGGAACACCGACGCCATCGGGAACACCATCGGTAACACCGACTCCATCGGGAACACCCACGCCATCGGGAACATCCACGCCATCGGGAACACCATCGGGAACACCCACGCCATCGGGAACACCATCGGGAACACCCACGCCATCGGTAACACCGACACCAACGGGAACATCGACTCCAACGGGAACAGATATACCATCGGGAACACCGACGCCATCGGTAACACCATCGGGAACAGATATACCATCGGGAACACCGACGCCATCGGTAACACCATCGGGAACACCGACACCAACGGGAACATCGACTCCAACGGGAACAGATATACCATCGGGAACACCGACGCCATCGGGAACACCGACGCCATCGGGAACACCAACACCAACGGGAACACCGACACCAACGGGAACACCAACGCCAACGGTAACACCGACACCAACGGGAACCGATACACCATCGGTAACACCAACACCAACGGGAACCGATACACCATCGGTAACACTGACGCCAACGGGAACCGATACACCATCGGTAACGCCAACACCAACAACCAACAACATCCCCAATGACGACTGCATCTGCGATGACATTGCCTATCCCAATTTAAATCAACCTAACTCAGTTGAGAACACCATACTTGGTGTATCGGGAATTCAAATAGGCACTGCCCAAAACGATGAATTTCTCGGCACTAACAACGGCAATATATTCGATGCCAAATCCGGGAATGACAACTTATATGGTGGTGCCAGCAACGACATCTTTAATGGCAACCAAGGCAACGACTTCATCACTGGAGGCAAAGGTGACGACATCCTCTATGGAGATGAAGGAAACGACATCGTTCTTGGCGAATTGGGCAACGATTTAATCTTCGGAGGCAAAGGCAATGACTTGTTACATGGCCGCGAAGGTATTGACATCATTTATGGCAACAAAGATGATGACTTCATCAATGGTGGCAAGGATAATGACGTTTTATATGGAGGCAAAGGTGACGACATCATCCTTGGTAGTCAAGGTGATGACAATCTGTTTGGACAGTTAGGTTCGGATACCCTCTGCGGCGGTGAAGGCAATGACTTAATCAACGGTGACGCCGGAGCAGATATTCTCGGAGGGTGCGAAGGAAATGATACTCTTTACGGAGGCCTAGATAACGATACTCTCACTGGTGGCAAAGGATCCGATTTGCTTGATGGAGGCATGGGCAATGATAGTTTGATTGGCGGTAGTGGCAACGATATCTTTGCCTTAACAACTGGTCAAGGATTTGATATTATCGCTGATTTTACCATCGGTCAAGACTTGATTGGATTAAGCGGAGGTTTGAGTTTTGGTCAGTTAGCAATCACTCAAAATACTCAGGGAACTCTCATCAAAAATGTCTTGACAGGAGAGGAGTTAGGTGTGATGATTGGAGTGAGTGCCAATTCGATTACATCCGCTAATTTCCGGTTGATTTAGGAAATCAAGAAAAGTGCGATCGCCCATTCGATACCAAAAGGGCGATCGCACTCTCTAGCTACTCAAACAGCTTTATTCAGGGATTTTCCCGAACCTTTCCCTCAATCCATCAGCCGATAACTGCGGCAGTTGTTCTACCAACAATGTCAATTCTGCCACAGGCAATGCTAGTAAATTGGTAAGGGCTGTAGGCAGAATATCACCCAATTCATTTTGGTACATTCTCAAGACATTTTCTGCCAATAATCTTACAGCTTGTTCCCGCCCTTCTTCATCAACTGTTAGCATCGATATTGCCAGCAACAACACTGTAAATTCCGCAGCAGGCAACTTGGATATTGGAGATAAAAATACTGTCATTCTCTGGCTTAACTCTCCAAATCTAACTCGCAGAAAATTTTCTAAGATTAAGCGCTGCTGTTCTTGTCTGCCTCGTTCTAGTCCTCGTTCTAGTCCTCGTTCTAGTCCTCGTTCTAGTCCTCGTTCTAGTCCTTCTTCTCTAGCTTGTTGCTGTGCTGCTTGTATTTGTTGTTGAAAAAGTGGTGCGATCGCCATAATTAACTCCCGCTCTTCTGGTTCAGGTTCCTGTTGATTTTCGACTACTAAATGTGACTGTAGACGATACAATAATTCTAGCGCAATAATCCGCAACGGATCGTCCGTTGCTAAAGCACTCAATTGCCCGATCGCCCTTTGCTGTACTTTCCCTTTCCCCAAAATCCTCAACCACAGGGTTTCTGGGATTTCTGGCAACTGGTGAATCGCCACAATTGCTGCTCGCCAGTGCTCCGGGAAAAAATAGATTCCCTCGATCCAATTCTCAGGGTTTGGTATCCCACCAAAACCCTCCACCAGCGCTTTCGATGCTGTGGGTGTCAAAATCCACATTCGGGGCAACAGATCCTCATCATAGCGAGTATTTTCTCTTCTCGCCTGCCGCTCCAATTCACCTCGCAAATCCCATAACTTACTCATGCAGCTCAAGACTTCGCTGACAGTTACCGGATTGCGAAACGGTTCAAAAATTGCAGTTGTGTCAGCCATTTTTCCCAACAATCCCAGGCTTGATGAGTATTCGGGAATTGCGGTACCTGGAGTGAAATAAACATCGATTTCTCGGACTTCCGAAGTCACATCGCGACCGACCTTAACTGTTCCGATCGGTGAAAGCAGTTCTTCTAGGTATTCTTTGGCAAAGCGATCGTGAATGAATCGCGTCATAGAAATTAGGATGATTTTTGATCAGTTAATCCTAGCATAATGTGCGCGACATAATAAAAGTACGATCGCCCATTCGATCCAAAAGGGCGATCGCATCAAAACCAAAGAAACCGGGTTTTTTACCGAATCTGCCGGCTGTAACGCAGTATTTTCGCAAAAACCCGGTTTCTGACCACCCTAACGAATTTACACTGTCTTAGCCCACTCGATCCAAGTTTCCATCGGGCGGAAACCGACTGATTTGTAAAGCTTTGTCGCCCCCGTCAAACTGTCAGCATCGACGCTGAGTTTAGCTGTGTTTGCACCCGCTGCTTTCAACTTATGCAAACCAGCTAACAGCATCGCTTTTCCTAAACCCATTTTCCGAAACTCGCGCCGCGTACCCAACAATTCAATCCAACCGTCTTTTGTGCCGCTGCGGGGGTTTTTTTGGGGTTTGATTTGACAGTCGCAGAAAGCTGCAAATTTGCGCTCGCCCGAAACAGCAATCAAGTCTAATTCCGGCTGATAATTGGCGTCTTGCATCCAGTAGCGCACGGTTTCCGCAGTTAAATCGTGGTGATTCCAGTGATCGATAAATGACTGGTTGAACATCTCTACCCAGGGTTGGATGTCTTGTTCTCCTGATACGTGTGTCAGTGCAAAATCTGCGGGAAATTCCGGTGTTGGTATGGGTTCGGCGAGCGATCGGGCCATTGTCCAAAAATAGCGATCGACTTCAAAGCCCTGTTTCTCTAACAGCCGCATCTCATCGGTTTTGTCCTCCCGGCTGTAGGTACGCAATTTTGCCGGCAAATTGCGTTCTTTTCCTACTTCGCCCAGCCGCTTTTCTCCCCACTTAATTATGTCTTTTTCTAAACCTTCGCTACGGACATTTGGATGCACGTAAAACCAGAGACAAGCGTCTATTTCCTCTGGCGAATCGGGCATATCTAGGAGTGCTAAGCCGATTACTTTGTAATTACCATCTTCCCACAACTGCACGTCGCGGGCTTGGTCGAGTTTGGGTGCATCAAGTATTAGCTTGAGTTCAGTTGCGGAGACTTCTTCGCCGAGTCTATCCACTGCTTCGCAAGCATCGATCAAATTTGCGATCGCGCACCAGTCAGTTTCGCCCTTGTAGGAGCGTGTTGTCAAGATATTCATAAAAAACTTGCAATCCGTAATTTCGGACTGTTCCTCTTAATTGGTATGGGCAAACAAGTACAGTAATTCAGACATTGTGCACAAATGTCAGTAACAGGCTTTCCGGCCTGTTCCACAAGAAATAAATGTTCTTGTGGGGCGGGCACGCGTTTCGCGTGACCGCACCTAATACCAATTTAATGTGAAGTTGCACATATCTCGATCCCCCTAAATCCCCCTTAAGAAGGGGAGTAGGGGTTGACTTTGAGAATAATCTTGTCCCCCCCTTATTAAGGGGGGCTAAGGGGGATCGGATTCTATGCAACCTCATAAAAAATTGGTATAAACTGTTTTTAGTATTTGAGAATGGTGTCGATAAAACTCAGAAACCTGTTTATATCACCCAGGCTTTCAGGTTTTATCTTATAGCGCAATCATAAAAATTGATTTGCCCTTTTGGGCTAGGTTTGTATGTGAGTTTATGGCTGGATGTCGATGAGTCGCGCTCTCTTTCGTTACCAAGCTTGGTGCTTAAGTAACTACTATTGTTTGAATAAAGTTTCTACAGCTAAGTAAAGAAGTTGTCACCCCCACCGGGTAGTTGATTTTTACTTTTGCTCTGTTTTACAATAAATCCTTTTTCAGGGATTTTTGGCTCCTCCTGTTAACTCGCCCGATCGGGGGAGGGGAGAAATTGAACTTATTTAAAAGTTCCCTATTTCAACTATAACCTGAGCTGTTTTTTTTTGCAAGTTTGAAAGCGAGGGATTCTTGCTAGTATTAACGAGGGTGGCATTTGATTGCAGGAGCGCTCTGGCTTTTAACCAGCCGTAATTGTAATTTTTATAACGTTTTCCCCTGAATCTAGGATTTAATTTTATCCAAACGTTAAACTAACGTTAAACTGTTTTTTACAGATTAATATGAGGTAAATATGCTCGACAACCTCGATTTAGATATTTCCCTGGATAAAGAAACCTATGATGCCAAGATAGAAATTTTAATGCAACAGTTGCGATCGCTCCAACTGGCCTGCAGGGAAAAAAAATTGCCCGCAATCATCGTCCTCGAAGGCTGGGCCGCCGCCGGCAAAGGCGCGCTGGTCAAAAAAATGGTGGGGTACATGGATCCGCGCGGGTTTGCCGTCCACCCGATTTGGCCGCCGTCAGAGGCAGAAATGGGCTATCCTTTCCTGTGGCGGTTTTGGCAGAAACTCCCCGCCCGTGGCAAAATTGGTTTTTTCTACCACAGTTGGTACACTCACATTTTAGAAGACCGATTGTTCGATCGAGTCTCCGACGCAGAAGTACCGACAGCCATCAGGCAAATCAACGCCTTCGAGCGGCAGATGGTAGATGACGGCGCCGCAATTGCCAAATTTTGGATTCACTTGAGCAAAAAAGAACTCAAGCATCGACTCAAAAAACTAGAAGACGACAGCTTACAAGCTTGGCGAGTGCGGCCCGAAGATTGGAAACAAGCCAAAAAATACCAAGAATACACAACTTTTGCCGAAGAAATGGTAGCCCAAACCGGCACGGGCCCCGCACCTTGGACGCTAGTAGAAGGCGATTGTCAACGGTGGGCAAGAGTCAAAGTTTTGACCCAAATGGCAGCGACAATTACAGAAGCCTTAGACAGACTGCCGACGCAATCTGCACCCGTGAAATTGCCACCTCAAGAAAGCTTGCAACCCACCGAACCAGACTTGCTGGCCCAAGTAGATTTAACTCAATCGCTGTCGCCCGACGAATACAAACAGCAACTTCGCGAGGAACAAACCCGTTTTGGCCAACTGCAACAAAGCATCTACGAAGAGGAAATCCCCGTGTTAGTCCTGTTTGAAGGTTGGGACGCCGCCGGTAAAGGAGGAGCAATCAAGCGCTTGACCGACATATTAGACCCCCGCAGTTACATCGTTAATGCCTTTGGGGTGCCGACAGACGAAGAAAAAGCGCACCACTACCTGTGGCGGTTCTGGCAGCGGCTGCCAACTGCTGGTAAAATCAGCATTTGCGATCGTAGTTGGTATGGTAGAGTGCTGGTCGAACGAGTCGAAGGATTTGCCACCGAACCCGAATGGCGCCGAGCTTATCAGGAAATCAACGAATTTGAGGAGCAACTCACCAGTTTCGGTTGTGTTTTAGTTAAATTCTGGCTGCACATCAGTCCTGACGAGCAACTAAAGCGGTTTACAGAGCGGCAAAACAATCCATTTAAACAATACAAACTCACCGAGGAAGATTGGCGGAATCGGGAAAAGTGGAATTATTATGAAGTGGCGGTGAATCAAATGATTCAGCGCACCAGCACGCCGGCTGCTCCCTGGACGCTAATTGCGGCCAATAACAAGTATTATGCTCGTGTTAAAGTAATTCAAACGGTAACGCAGGCAATTCGGAATCAACTGAAGCGCCGATAAATTGGGATTGGTGAATCGGTAACAGGTAATGGGGAAAAAAGTAGGCAGAACAAAGCAGGCTGGAATTGTCAATTCCACCGGCGGCGTGTTCGATCCATTACCAATTACCAATCAACTATTACCAGTTATCAATTACCAATTAACTGTCAGCAATCTGTGACTGGAAGTAGCGGGTTTCACCCTGCAACCAATGGTTGATAGCTGACCGGAAGCGAGCATCAGGATAAATGCGATCGGACTGCGTTATTCGCGAAAGTTAAAAACCCACCGATGCCCGTATTTCCTCCCGCAGCTAAATTCGCGCTCGTTTCCACACTTCCGTACTAATTTATGAAGACACAGAATATTGCAAGATGCCAGAACTGTTAGCTCGCATTCTATTTCTATTCCTCCTGTTCTCACTGATCAAATCGTGGTGGGATCAATCAGGAGGCAAAGACAATCCCTTATTAGATCGGCTGCGCGTTTTGCTGCTGATCAGCCTTTTGATCCTAGCTTTTTTTGCACCAGACACCCCGGTCGGAGCAGCGATTTTCGGGCTCATAGCCTTCTTCTTTAAGCCGCTTGGTTTTTCCATCACTCTGCTGGTGATTGCATCGGCGCTGATCACGAACGGGGGCATCCGCAACCCGGCGCCGAGAATGATCCTGGCAGCGCTGCTAGTTTTGATCCTTTCGAGTATGCCAGTTGTCGCTTATTGGTTCGCCGAGCAAGCAGAACGGGACGCCGCTGCAGCCGTCCGCACAGCTTGCTGCGATGAAACCGCAGCGGCGATCGTCCTCTTGGGCAAGGGAACCACTCAGCCTCACATCCCCAACCGAGTAGCGATTCAACTGACAGATACAGGCAATCGTCTGCCCTATGCAGCCGTTTTGTACCGCCAAAAAGTGGCACCGATGGTCATCGTTACCGCTGGCCCCAGACCAGAGTTGGAGGGTTATGTTGGCGAAGCTAAGGATATCGAGACTTTGCTGGCAAACAACATGGGCGTGCCGCGCAGCAGTATCGTTCTCGACGATAACGGCAGCAACATACGCACCAGCGCCCAAGAGGTGAGAAAGATACTCGACAGCCGTGGCGCCCCGCGCAAAGTAATCCTGGTAACATCTGCGATTCAGATGCGCCGTGCCAGCCTCGCTTTTGCGAATATGGGAATCCAGGTGATTCCTAGGGCTACCGACTTCTACACTTTTCAACCCACCGGAGGAGGAAAATCCAGTAGACTCCGCTTAGACGCGGGAGATTTTTTGCCTAGTGCAGAAGCTTTGGTAACTACGACGCGAGTATTCGATGAATATTTCGGGTCTTTCTATTACTATTTGCGCGGCTGGCAGGCTCCCAGGGCCTAAAGTGGCAAGTTGCTGGTGTTTTTCTTAGGCAACAGCGACTGCTCCCCAGATTGGTTTAACATCTGATGAGAAGAAGACCTTTGTGGGGAGCTGTATTTTCTCATTCCGGCGGGGTCGCCGACAATCAAGTTTGCCATGAATGCAAACAATACCCAAAAGATAACTGGCTCCCACTGGGATTTTTTGGGCGGTGCTTCTGCCGCTTTGACAGATTCAACATTGACTTTGATGTCTAGTTTGCCTTCAATTTCTTTGCCTTTGAGAACTCCGTCGTTGCACACACCCTTAAAAATCAGCGGAGCTGGCTTCGGGGCTTCTGCTTTCGGTTCGTCTGCCATTTTTTTATCCTGGTTTTGGTGAATCCGGTTGGATAGTACATTCTCAGATGTTCGGGGGTTTTCCGGACAGGATTTCGCGAACTCTGAAAGAATTAAGTTAAATATGCACCCCGCCCCTTGCTGGGGCTTCAACATAAGAATCTGAAGGCATTTCCAGCTAGTGCTGGTTGGTTTTAAATAGCAGCGTTGCCTTGAAGCTGCTACTTATATATCCGGGTGAAGGGAAGATTTTTATGCAGAGTACAGGTTTTTTATGAAAAATTTATTTGCTCCCGGCGGGCCCAAAGGTCAACAGCCTTAAATAAGGTGTCCCGCATCTTGCGTTGTATTTTTCGGGCAGGCGGGACACCACACAAAAATTTCATCAAATTATGAGCTTGCCTTATCTCCCCGAAGAAACCCAGTTTCTTCCCGCAGCGGGCCCAAGTGACGCAATTCGGTTAATAAACGGGGCTTATGGCTCAATAGCGCGCCAGGAATGCCAATCTAAAATTTAAAATGATCGAAATAATCGAGTGTGAATATATCCACCAGCCAACTATCTTCCCTGCAACCCGAACAACTGGCAGCTTGGGCAAAAGAGGCAATTAATCGCAGTAAATCGGGTCAAATCCCTGCGTACATACCTCTCCTAGCGCAAGCGGATCGACAAGGGTTTGCCGTGCAAATTCGGGCAATTGACGCGCAAATTATGAGCTGGGGTAGCATTGCTCAAACATTCCCGCTAATGAGTGTAGTCAAGCCTTTTGTGCTGCTTTATTTGCTGTGCGAAGTCGGCGAAAAAACGGTATTTGACTGCGTTGGCGGCGAGCCTTCGCAACTGCCTTTCAATTCCCTAACTCAACTCGAAATAGACGAAGGGAAGCCGAGAAATCCGATGATTAATAGCGGGGCGATCGCTCTAGCGTCTTTGATTCCCGGTCAAAATGCTGTGTCGCGCTGTCAAAACTTGCTCGATTGGCTGAATCAACAGGCAAACAGTCAGTTATTTGTTGACGAGTTAATGCTCGATTCAGTGAAGACAAATCCGAATCAAAATAATTGGAATCTCGCCTTGAAAATGGTAGAATCGGGTTACATTCAAAATCCCGAAATTGCTTTAGAAACCTACAATCGCATCTGCTGTTTGTCGGGAACTGTGGAGGATTTAGCTAAGCTGGGGATGGTTTTGGTAAATAGTGGCGATCGAGCAATGGGGGAAAACTGCCGTACTGTCAAAGCACTGATGGCAACTTGCGGTTTGTATGAAGCATCGGGCCGCTTTGCGCTGCGGGTGGGACTGCGTGCTAAGTCGGGAGTTAGCGGGGCTTTGGTGTCGGTAATTCCGGGTCAAGGTGCGATCGGCTTTTACAGTCCGCCTTTGGATAAAGACGGAAATTCTATCGGTGGCTTATTTCTGTTAGAAAAAATAGCTAAAACTCTGAGGCTAAGCGTATTTGATTAGATTGGGAATTGGGAATGGGTCATTGGTCATTGGGAAACAATATAATTCCGTAGGGTCGGGTTTTACGACAATATCTAATCAGTACAAACAAGCTTTATAAACCCGCCGCCACACCGCTAATAATCTACATCAACCAACACGGGCGAGCGCCTGAAAAAATGTATATTTCGATTTACCGTGGGGCGGGGGCCTGTTTTTGAGATTAAGCTGTTGTGCATTTAAATTGTATATTTCGAGTCCCGATCAAAAATCGTCAAATCCTCTCCCCCGATCCCCATCGGCCCCTCTCCCTCTCTAATACCATAGGCAATCTAGATGCAACACAGCTTAGATAGAGAAAATTATTTAGGATTCCTATAGCAATCCTCAATGATTCAGATAAATTTGTAGGGTAGTGCCTTTCTTTGCCTACCCCCTATCTATCGGGCAACCGGGCGTGGGATTGCCCCTACAATAATTATGCAAATGATGCGA
>NZ_JAUBPT010000221.1:0-303 GCF_036700905.1 Microcoleus sp. S13_C3
TAAAGGTTTCATCCTATTTTACCTTTTTTGGTCTACCCCCTTGACAATTTGCACTTTTTCTTAACTTGTCACAAATGGCCCAAGGGTGTCAGGGAAACCATACTCACTTTGTACCGACTAGGATTTGCAGAAGTGGGCGATTGGAGCCCCGTACAACGTGCAGCTAATCCGAAGCAGGTGATGAGCGTGCTGATCCGTCGGAAGCGATCGACTGATGATACACCGCCGAGAAAATCTGGACGGTAAGCTGCGCTGTCATTCTGATTGAAGCGAAGAATCTTCGTGGGGTGGGCGTCTCGCCCG
>NZ_JAUBPT010000221.1:403-10685 GCF_036700905.1 Microcoleus sp. S13_C3
CCCTAAAAATACCATTACTTACTGGGCGTGGGGTGGGCGTCTCGCCCGCCCTAAAAATACCATTACTTACTGGGCGTGGGGTGGGCGTCTCGCCCGCCCTAAAAATACCATTACTTACTGGGCGTTGATATTGGATTTTAGGGTAAAAGTAAGAGACTTGCGATCGCAGGCAACAATTTACTGCAAGCTTCTACCAACGTTGCCGCACTAGGTAAACCAGCAATAGTCCCTTTCAAAATTTTCATGGCCGTTTTCCCCGCCTTTTGCATTGTACTTTCTTGGGGATTTTTCCCTACTTCGGCCAAAGTTTTTACCTGTTCCAAGGCTTCAGCTTTATCATCATCAGATAAATCAGTTTCAGCCTCGATCGCTGTTTGTAACTGGGTTAATAATTCTTTGATTCCCGGTTCATCAGGTTTAGCAGAATCAGATAATTGATTAATTGTATTGGCAACAGTACCGCTGATATCACCTAAACTTAAAGCTCCAGCACCGCTAGCGTTAACGGTTCCGCCTGTAATTTCTATTTTGCGACTTTGGTCGATTTGGTCACTCATAGCTTTACTCTCTGATGTGGTGTTCACTTCTATATTATTATAAATTACTCTTTCTGCGAAAGACATATTAAGTTTTCTTAAATATTCGATTTGTTCGCGATAGTCTTGGATTTTACTGTCTTTAACAGCGATTGCTTGGCGACAGTCTTGAATTTCCTTGTCTTTAACAGCGATTGCTTGGCGACAGTCTTGAATTTCTTTGTCTTTAACAGCGATTTCTAATTTGTGTCTTTGCTTTAATTCTCTAATTTTTGCTTCACACTTTTGTTTCAGCCGAGCCAGTTCTTCCTCATTTGACATAAACTAAAAAGAAATTTATTCTGGCTTGTTGTCTTGGCTGGAATTAATCACGATCGGATTTTTAGCTAACTTGACAGTCAGTTCTCTCAAAAAAGCTATTTCCTCACGATACGTCTCTATTTGAGCATCTTTTGCTTTAAGTTCGGCTTGATATCTTTCTTCGACTGCTTTTATTGAAAGTTGGTAGTATTTTAACAATTGATCTATAACTAATTGAAACAGTCCAGGTGAGTGAGGCAACTGATTAATATTAGTGGTAAGTTTGCTGCTGATTTCATCTAACTGCAATAATGCAGAATCATCGAAACTTTCCTCAGTGAAATTTAAGTTGCTATTACTCATATTGATACGCTCATAGCTTTGATTTCCGCTGTTACCAGAGTTTGACTAAAATTATAGCATTACTCACTTTGTCAGGAAGGGCGATCCTCTTCGAGGGCTGCGCTAACGGCTGGATCGGGCAACTCCTCGATCGTGTTCGCTGTTGTACCGTCATTATCTCCTAAACTTAATGAGCCGGCACCGGTAGCGTTAATCGTTCCGCCTGAAATGTCAGCTTTGCGACTTTGGTCGATGTTATCGCTTGCGACTTTATTCTCTGCTGTAGATTGATTGTTAATGTTAATTATAGGGTTCGATGGCTGAGGCACGGTTGAAGGATTTATCAAATATTGACTAAACACTCCTTTCACAAAGTCTTGAAAGACACGGTAGTGATGTCTTTCTATTGCAATAATTTCATCTTTAGCTTTTAATCGCTCGGCTTGCCTTTGAGCTTCCAGCCTTGCTTGATAACCTTCGTCCCAATTCTGCTCGATTTTTGCCTTATCCGTTCCTTCGGGAACATTTAAAGTCAGTAAAACATCGTCTCCTTTTTTTTCAAATGCTTGAATTGAATCCGGCGTAATGTCTGGAAATTCTTGCATTAACTTTTGGAAAGCTGCGGTAAAAGCTTCGGGGTTAATCCCATCTTTGAGCAGGATCTGCACGGCGCTCAGAATCTTTTTATATAGTTTCTCGAAATCCCCCGGTTCAAAACACTTGTTGATGTGGTGAGGGCGGCGATCGCGATCGCCAGTTCCCGGTTTGGGATATTCTAGAAGATAAACAAACCGACAGTCAACGCGATCGAGCTTTGTATTAGCGTCAATATTCCAAGCTTCCAAACAAGCACCTGTAAAACAAGCTGCTGTAAAATCTGTTGCCAAGGCTTGAGTTTCAGTGAGGTTTGCCGATTCCAAATTAGCTTGATGCAAAGTTGCTTCGCTGAAGTTAGCCTGCTTGAAATTAGCATAGCTGAGATTAACGCCTGTCAGGTTTGCTCCTTGGAGATTCGCACCAACATAGGATTTTTTGTAACCATTGCCAGTGATTAGTAATTCTCGGATGCGGGTATCAGCTAATATCGAATTACCGACACGCGCGCGATCGAGTTTTTCTGTTTTGCGGAAGCAAGTGCGAGTGAGATTAGCTGTTCTAAAATCTGTACTTTTGAGAATTGCCTCAGTGAAATTGGCATCAGTTAGATCCGCATTCCGAAAGCTAGTGCCACCTGTAGCGGCAAAGGCAATGGCAACAGTGCGAATCAAGGCCTGTTTCTCATCCCCAGCCAGGGCACGGCAAGCAACGTAAATACCTAGTCCTATGCCTGTCGCTGCCCCTGCCACTGCCACTGCCACTGCCGCTACCACTGCCCCTGCCCCTGCCACTGCCGCTACCACTGCCCCTGCCCCTGCCACTGCCGCTACCACTGCCGCTACCACTGCCGCTACCACTGCCGCTACCACTGCCGCTACCACTGCCACTGCCCCTGCCCCTGCCACTGACACTGCCCCTGCCACTGACCCTGCCACTGCCCCTGCCCCTGCCACTGCCCCTGCCACTGCCGCTGGCCCTGCCACTGCCCCTGCCCCTGCCACTGCCCCTGCCCCTGCCACTGCCACTGCCGCTGGCCCTGCCACTACCGCAGCCGCAGCCGCAGCCGCTGCCCCTGCCACTGCCGCTGCCACTGCCCCTGCCCCTATACCTTGGCGGATAGTAGCTATAAAGAAGATTGCCAAAACTATCAACACAACCACACCGGGAATAATGGTGTACTGTTTGATGGCATCTGGAATGAAAAAAATTGCTACCCAAGAACTAGCAAATCCTGAAATCAATCCCGATATTAACGATAAAAATAGCGAGATAGTTACTAGAAAAATTGTCCAGCGACGTTGCAGTCCAGCTTTGGCACGGGTGAAGTCAGCTTCTCTGAGGATGGCATTTGTGAAATTTGCGCCTCGGATGTCTGCACCGATGAATTTTGCACCTGTGAGGTTTTGACCTTTGAAATTGTGGCCTCGGAGATTTTTACCGGAGAAGTCTTTGGGCATGATTTCACGCAGGGAGGTAGTGGCTATTTTTTCGTTGCGATGCTAGTTGTAGCGATGCCCATGATAAAAATTTTATGGAATTGGATAAAAATCTAGCACAAAGGCAGAGATAGTTACAACCACTGACTTAGATACGTTTATTCATACCTGATGTAAGTTCCTAAAAATTTCCGTTGATTCATCATGAGATTTTTTGAATAAACCGGGTTTCTCAGGCCCTGCGCGAGTGACCAACCATCCAAGAAACCGGGTTTCTCTGAGCATTTACGCTTCCTCATGACATTTCTGAAGAAACCCGGTTTCTGAGGCTCACAAACCTAAAATCGCCCGCAGGGCTACTGCCAGCCCATCCATATAATTGTCATCTAAATGACCGAAAGCATCCATGATACCCGCCACGTGATTCATCCGTCCAGAAATAAAAAACCTGTATCCGATAAACTTGCCCCCGAATTTATCCGTGGGGTCAATGCTTTAATCTAAAATCTAAAATCTAAAATCTAAAATCGATTGACCGATTATCCTAATAACCCTAGATTTGTCAATAACTCGAATCTGTTCGCAAAGTATCACTGAATCTTGATTTAAACCCCCAACTCCAGATGGCACAAATACATGAGAAGGTAAAAGAGCGCGACGAATTTTAGTAGTAAACGGTGCAATAATAGTATGATGACTTACTGCATTAGCACGGTCAATCTGTAAGATGACAACAGGTCTTATACCAGCTTGCTCTGTACCAACTACCGGATTCAAATCGCACAAGATGACATCTCCTCTGGTATAAGTTACATTTACTGATGAAGCCCATACAATTCAATTTCTCCTCGCGCTAACTTTTCTTCATAGGCTTCTAAATTATTTAAATAGTCAGAAAAGTCTGATTCAGTCAACTGTGGCAATTCACTGTTATATTTGAGGAGCAAAAAGTCTATAAAATCATTCACTTATTGAACGAGTGACTCTGGCAGTTGGCTGATTTTAGCCGAAGTTAGATCGTAAATTGTCATATTTTTACTCTATTTATTCGATTGTTCTCAATTTTAGCATCAGAAGATAGCGATCGCCCCGCAGCTTATCCTCCCGGACGATCGCACTTATGGCATCAACCAACAGCAAACTCCGTAAATTTTCGTTTATAGGGATTGTGAAACCCTAAAACAATATCGCTTTTAGGAATTCCTGCTGCTAGTAAATCATCAACGACACACAAATCTGTCCAATCTTCTTCAACCCAAATTTTGCCATCTTTAATACGAAGATACATCGTAATGTGGCATATCCGTTTTTTTTCCTCCCAACCAGAGCGAAACCACAGATATTGATCTCGTTTTTCGTCAAAGGCAAGGCGGCTGTCTGTCTCTAATTCATCTACCGCCATCCCTCCTTTGACGCCGAGTTCATAATATTCAGTCAATATTTTTTCGATCGTACTCCGATAGTATTTTAGTTGATCCATTGCAGGATTTCCTCCTTTTCCATTTCAACTACCATTAACAAAAGCTTATTTTCCTTACTAATTAATTGTATAGAATTGCGTTTAAAAAAGTTTTGGTAGACAACATCGTCAATTGCTAAATAGAGCTTGTATTCTGGCTCCGTGAGTTGAATGAGATTTCTGTAGACTATATATTGACCGAGGGCGCCGTGAAAATCATACATTAGCGATCGCCCAATAAAGCTCTTAATTTCAACAACTATCTTTTGTCCCTGACGTTGTGCTGCAATCGGCTTTTCTGCTGCTAAATCAGCATATAACTCGGCATCCTCATATTTTATAAAGTATGGATCTGCCGTAATTGTCCAACCGTCTTTGAGTAAGGCATTTTTAACTTCGTTGTGGTAGATATCTTTAGCTGGCATAAATTAACTTGAGTTTTCACCTACTTAAATTATAGTCAGGCTGACAAGCATATTCCCAAACTTGGCGATCGAGTACAGTAGGTAATGCCATCCTATAATATCCTCATTCACTTTAACTCAATCCCCCCAAAGCCAGCACTCCCCTCAAGTCCCATCAGGGGCGTGCCCGGAGTCTTTTTGGGTATCTTTTCGCCGATCGCCCCCCATCGTGCAATAATAATATGACTTGCACAAAAGCTCTATTAGTAGGTAAATCTTGCCTACCTTACCGCTACATATAGCGTCTCAACTGTCAACCCGTGCAAGTTCCCAATTAAACCGGCTGTTGCACTACACAAATTTTTCCTAATGGCTGAAGTCCCCCTAAATCCCGCAGAACTTGCAGAAGCCCTCAACGGCTTTACCGATATCAATTTCCAATTGCCAGACCCCGAAGACGAACAAATACCAGACTTTGATTTTGACAATCAGGTTGACAATGCCTGGAAAGTGTGCGATCGCTTCGACTTGCAAACCGACATTTGGCGGGGACGCATTCTCCGAACAGTCCGAGACAGAGAAAAAAAAGGCGGTGAAGGACGCGGCACAGGCTTTTTGAACTGGCTCAAAGAAAGAGAAATTGGCAAAAGTCAAGCCTATTCTTTGATAGAATTAGCTAATAGTGCCGATACTCTGATCCAGCAAGGAGATTTAGACCCAGATTCCATTAGAAACTTCAGCAAAAGAGCCTTTGTAGAAACCGCCAAAGCATCTCCCGAAGTCCAGCAAATGGTAACAGATGCCGCAGCAAATGGCGATCGCATCACCCGCCGCGAAGTCAAACAACTATCCGACGAATGGATGGCAATGAACTCAGATTTATTGCCAGAAGAAGTCAAAGAAAAAGCATCTACAGGTTCTCTACCTTCCCGCTACCTCGCTCCTTTAGTCAAAGAAATGGAGAAACTCTCCCCATCTCACCAAAGCGAAATTCAAAAAGAAGTAGCAGAAAATCCCGACGTAGATACTGTCAAACAGCTCACATCCGACGCCAAGAACTTATCAAAATATCTCGACGCCGCCGCCCAAGTGCAAGCTCTCAATCAGTCTCATTTAGACATGGAAATGGCCTTAGAAGAATCTTTGCGAGTCGGCTGTTTGGGAACCACCGCCGACGTTGTAAAACAAGCCGCACAGCTTGAACAAACAGTAGTCAAACTCTACACGATTTGGAAGCGTTTAGGCAGTTTGGCCGATAGATTGTACGTAGATACAGGAGCAAGTACACCGAATTTGCGGTTGCTTTTGGGATGCTTAGACAGTCTTTCGGGAGAAAAGATTGAAGTAGATTTCGGAGACGGAGAACGCTCTATTCGCTTGCAAATTTTCAGCGAATAGCTCAACCTTGACCGCAGATAAAAGCCAACATCCAGGCTCATTATCTGCGTCGAACCCTGTTCATCTGCGGTTAAAATTTCTAAGTTTTTTCCAAAGATATCAGGGATGCAAATAACGCCGATATTTGGTAACTATTTCTTTCCCCAACAGCACTACGCTAATCCAAAAACAAACTTCCGCCCCAACAGCCAGAACGACAGATAAAGTAGTTTTTTGGGTAATGTCCAGCGGCAGGAAGGGCACAACAAAAAAGACTGCCAACCACGGTAGAAAAGATAGGATAAATAAAAATAAACCGAGCTTTTGCATAGATTCACATAATACAGCTTTGATATCACCTTTATCTCTTAGTCCGCTTAAAGTGAACTTCGTTTGTATAGTAGCGATTTCAATCGCCTCCTTCACTACAAACTCCAATCTTGCACCAATGTCAGCAACAGGCAAGATGCCTGTTCCACAAGAACATTTAGTATTTGTGGAACAGGCATCTTGCCTGTTCTAGAGAATGGTTCAACAAATGACTACAAACTTAATTGCCAAGCATCTCCAACTCAATTCTTAATCCCCGTCGCCGCAATCCCCCGAATAAACTGCCGTTGACCGGCCAAAAACAGCAACACCACCGGCACTGTGCCAATTACCACCGCCGCCATCAACAACTGCCAACTGCTAGTAAACTGTTCCTGAAACTCAGCCAAAGCTAACTGCACAGTCCGCAACTCTGGCCGCGTCGTAAACACCAGCGGCTTAAACAAATCGTTCCACTCCCCGATAAACGTAAACAAAAACAGCGTCACCAAAGCAGGGCGGGCCAAAGGTAGCATCACCTGCCACAAAACCTGCCAGCGGTTAGCCCCATCCAGCATTGCCGCCTCCTCCAACTCCACCGGAACAGTCATAAAATACTGGCGCAGCAGAAAAATCCCAAAACCGTTAGCCGCCGTCGGCAAAATCAGCGCCCCGTAAGTATTCAGCAGATGGCCCCACTTCAAAACCAAGAAAATCGGAATCACCAAAAGCTGAAACGGAATTACCAGCGTCGCCAAAACCCCCAAAACTAGGGCCTGTCGCCCCCGAAACTTCAGTCTGGCCAAAGCATAACCGGCCAAAGCAGAAGTCACAACCTGAAAACCCGTCACTGCGATCGCCACTAGAGTAGAATTAAAGAATGCCAATAAAAAATTGCCCCGTCGCCAAGCCTCCTGATAGTTCGCAAAAGTCAAGCCTGTGGCCTTGACACCAACACCAGATGGTGATAAAGAAACCAAAAATACAGCAGCCAGTGGCAGCAGCACCACCGCAGCCCCCGCCAGCAACAAAATAAAACTCAGCAGTTCCAGCGCTTGAGACCTGTCAAAGGATTTACCCATAAATTTGTGAATTAACCTAAAATAATAAGCCTGTGAGGTTCTCCAACCCGATCGCCTCCCAGATTCCCATACAACAACATAATAGTCGTAGAGGGAAAGAAGGAGTACCTAGGGAGGAAGTTGTGATTAGGATATAATGTTATAGATAGAGTTGGTACTGTAAAACCCTTAAAGGTGGAGACATAGACCGTATTTCTATCATCTATTTCCGGGCAAAAGATCGACTAACGACTAATTCAAGTAATTAGTAAATAGATAGCATTCTAGCGATAGTCTTTCTGGAGTGTTCGACGGCAAAAGTCCGGCAAACACGCACGCTTGACGCCAGTTTTTCCCGGAACGTCAAAGAAAAGTGCATTGTCGAAAGCATCCTCAGCTATAATCTGTGATTTAGATGGGGTGCGTTCAAAATAGGTAAAGTGTACTGTCACTGACCCCCAATTTTAAAGGGGTTTCCAAACATCCCACAAGCTTATATGAGGAGACTACATATCTATGCCCCAGCTTGAGGCCAGCCCAACAATTGACTTTCAAACCGAAACTTACAAAGATGCTTACAGTCGCATCAACGCCATTGTGATTGAAGGCGAACAAGAAGCTCACGACAATTACCTGACACTGGCCGAACTGTTGGCTGACAAAAAAGCAGAGTTAATTGGCTTGTCCAAGATGGAGAACCGCCACATGAAAGGCTTCCAAGCTTGTGGCCGGAATCTTAAAGTCACGCCGGACATGGCATTTGCCAAGCAGTTCTTTTCGGAATTGCACAAAAACTTCCAGACGGCCGCGGCCCAAGGTCAGATTGTAACTTGTTTGTTGATTCAATCGCTAATTATCGAGTGTTTTGCGATCGCAGCCTACAACATCTACATCCCCGTCGCCGATGACTTTGCTCGCAAAATCACCGAAGGCGTCGTCAAAGAAGAATACAGCCACCTCAACTTTGGGGAAGTCTGGCTGCAAGCTCACTTTGAGGAATCCAAAGCCGAACTAGAAGCCGCCAACCGCCAAAACCTGCCCATCATCTGGAAGCTGCTAAACGCTGTCGCAGACGATGCCCGCGTCTTGGGCATGGAAAAAGACGCTTTAATCGAAGACTTTATGATTGCCTACGGCGAAGCCCTAGGTAACATAGGCTTTAACAACCGCGATATCATGCGGATGTCAGCACAAGGCCTCGCAGCCTAGTTAATTCAGAAATAAAGAATGGGAAAAAAATTAAAAATTAAAAATTAAAAATGGGATAACTCATTTTAAAATATAAATTTTTAATCTTCCCATCTTCCATCTTCCATCTTCCATCTTCCACCTTCCATCTTCCTTCATTTGACAACTTAATGTTTGGTCTAATCGGTCACTTAACCAGCTTAGAACACGCCCAATCAGTAGCTAACGAGCTGGGCTATCCAGAATATGCCGATCAAGGTCTCGATTTTTGGTGCAGCGCACCGCCCCAAATAGTTGATCAGATCACGGTAACAAGCATCACTGGACAAAAAATAGAAGGGCGCTATGTCGAGTCCTGTTTTCTGCCAGAAATGCTAGCCACTCGTCGGATAAAAGCAGCCACTCGCAAAATCCTTAATGCGATGGCACACGCTCAAAAAAACGGGATTAACATCACGGCTTTAGGCGGCTTTTCTTCGATAATTTTTGAGACTTTCAACTTGCAGCAAATTAAGCAAATTCGCAATCTCAAGTTGGAGTTTGAACGCTTCACCACTGGTAACACTCACACGGCTTATATCCTCTGCCGCCAAGTAGAAGAAGCAGCCCCTAAATTGGGGATTGAACTTTCAAAAGCCACGGTAGCCGTTTGTGGTGCTACTGGCGATATTGGCAGTGCTGTGTGTCGCTGGCTCAATGTTAAAACCAATGTAGCAGAATTGTTGCTCATTGCCCGCGACAAAGAACGATTACAAGATTTGCAATCGGAATTGGGCCGAGGCAAAATTATGGACTTGGAAGAAGCCCTCCCCCAAGCCGATATTGTAGTCTGGGTAGCCAGTATGCCAAAGGGAGTAGAAATTGACCCTAAGACATTGAAGCAACCATGTTTATTGATTGACGGTGGCTATCCGAAAAATCTGGCAACTCAGGTTAAGCATCCCGAAATTTACGTACTCAATGGCGGGATTGTGGAGCATTCCCTCGATATTGAGTGGAAAATTATGAAGATTGTCAATATGGATGTACCGGGCAGACAGTTGTTTGCCTGTTTTGCCGAATCAATGCTGCTGGAATTTGAAAAATTGTATACCAATTTTTCTTGGGGACGGAACCAAATTACTGTGGAGAAGATGGAGCAAATCGGTCTTATTTCTGTCAAACACGGTTTCCGACCTTTATTAATGTCAGTTTGATGTTGACAGTTGACAGTTGACAGTTGACAGTTGACAGTTGACAGTTGACAGTTGACAGTTGACAGTTGACAGTTGAC